>JAVKSW010000215.1:0-5150 GCA_039583505.1 Bryobacteraceae bacterium
GCTTAATCGTCTCGGAGCCCATCGCGCAGGGTGCGGCGGTTTTCACAACCAACGTTGTGCAGGCCGCGCCGGTCCGCCTTGCGCGCCAGCATATGAGATCTTCGAAAGGCCGAGTGGCGGCGGTGCTTGTAAATGCCGGCAACGCAAATTGCGCTACCAGGACCGAGGAGCGCGTCGCGCTCGCCTCTTCGAAAGCTGTCGCCAAGGCAATCGGAACAAAAGTTCAATATGTGTTGCCTGCATCGACAGGCGTGATCGGCGTGGAATTGGATTCGAAACTCCTTACAAGCGCCATTCCCGGCCTGGTTTCCAAGCTTTCGCCGCACGCATTCGAAGCTGTTGCACGGGCCATCATGACCACGGACACACGCATGAAGGTGGCGTCTGAGGAAGTGCGCTTCGATGCGGGAGTTGTCCGAGTTGCGGGCATGACAAAAGGATCCGGCATGATTCACCCGAATTTAGCCACCACGCTTGGATTCGTTATGACGGACGCCGCGCTACAAGCGAAGGAGCTTCGCGAGATTCTGCGGAGCGCTACGAGGGCCAGCTATAACTCGCTCACAGTGGACGGGGATATGTCGACCAACGACATGGTTGTGCTGTTGGCGAACGGGGCGTCGCGGGTGCGGCCCAGCGCGAGAGAGCGGAAACTTCTCGAGCAAAGGATCGCCCGAGTAATGGAAAGCCTCGCTGAGCAGATTGCCGCTGACGGAGAGGGCGCGCGTAAATCGATTGTCGTTCGCGCGGTCGGCTTCAAGACGTTGCCGGACGCTCGCAACGTCGCACGATCGATTGCCGGCTCACTGCTGGTGAAAACGGCGATAACGGGCAGCGATCCGAATTGGGGACGTATATTAGCGGCAGCCGGATACGCCGGCGTCGAGCTCGATCCATCGAAAATCGACATCTACCTGCAGGACGTACTGGTCTGCCGGCGAGGTATGGCGGCGAGCTTCGACGAAGCACAGCTGAAGCAGAAGCTCGGTGAGCGCAAGGTATACATTCGACTGGTACTTAACGGCCGAGGCAAGGCCGAGGCGCGGTTCTTCACTTGCGATTTGACGGAAGGCTACATTCAAATCAATGGCAGCTATCGAACCTAGGCTGATCGCGTCGAAGTTCGCGCGAGTCGCCGGTGTCGCGCTTGCGCTTGTCGCCTTGAGTCGCCCGATTCGCGCGGATCGCACGGCCGACGTCCGGGCGGATCTCGGTTCTATTGCGACCGCTCTCAGCGCGGCCAATCCGGCGGACGCAATGACGCCCTTCGATAAATCGTTCCCGGACTACGATAAGTTGGCAAATTACTTTCAGGGACTGAACGCGTTTCAAGTCCAGAACGAAGTCGATATTGTCGATGAGCAGGACACCGGGACAGAGACGAAGCTGACCGTCGATTGGACGCTCACGCTCACGGATCTGGGAACCAACTCGACCGAACGGCGCACGGGCGAGATAAATGTACGGCTTGTCTCAAAGAAGGGCAAATGGAAGATTGTGGATTTTTCGCCTATCAGCCTTTTCAATCCGCAACAGAAGCCCAGGCCTGAACGCTAGCGCGGATCGTCCTCAGAGAAGATCCTGTAGCTCATCATAGTTTTGTCTGGTGACGAGCTGAAACTCAATGGGTAAGGGAGTGAAACTTTTCAGCTCTTCAAAAACATTCGAAGAAGGTGCGCGTGTCGCCGCCACGTGGAGCCGCCCTCCGTGGACGCGAAACGGAACTATGCCGAAGCGCTTCTGCACATGAGCGGGCAGGCTCCGAATCACGCGAGATTTGACGTCACGGACGTCGATACGAGCGGATCGCAATCCACACTGCAGACCTAGTGCTTGACAAAGCTCTTCATCCGACACCAGCCGATTCGTCAGAAGAAAGTCGGCCAGATCCGCATCCTGCGGCATTTGCATCTGTGCCTTGGCGAGCTGCTCCTGGGATATGCAGCCGGAACTTACCAGCACATCTGCCAGTTCGCGCCGCTGCAATCGTAGCGATTCGCGGCTGGGGTAGGCATGCTCAGTTTTCAGCCAGACGAGCGGGCGCCGCTGTGCGTGCGCCTTGGCAAAGCCCCAGATGGCGGCAAAAGAGGCGGCGCTGTTGATGAGATTGGCGTGCAATGCGCGAAACGGCACGCCACAAGCAAACCAGCATCCGAACAAACGCGTCACGCAAATCGCGCGCAATGCCAGACGAAAACACTGCATGACGAGAGTCATCCAGCACAGCGTTATAATCGCGGGGTTCGAGACGGCAAATGCCCAGGCGCGGTGAGTTGCCATTGCTTCCAGCCAGTCCGCGGTTCCAGCGACGAACAGAAGATTGGTCAGCAAGCTCAGTGGGTTGGTAATCAGACCCTTGCGATCGCGCCAGAACCAATAGCGGGTCCTCCAAGATCCTCGCCAGCCATCGCGCTGCCAGCCTTGCAACGCGATGCCGGTCACCCAACGCGTGCGCTGGCGAATGGCCGAACGCATTTTGGTTGGAAAGTATTCGCGCGTTGCGATGAAGTTCTGCTCGCCGCGCCGGAGCGGTGCAAACAACTGCGAATAGCCGACCTGGTGAATGTAAACGCCGATTTCGTAATCTTCCGTCAAGCTGGCGGGATCGAAGATGCGATCGTAGCGTTCCTCTGCCAATCGTTCCAGGATTTCACGCGCAAAGCCCGTGCCTACACCGTTGGAGGGAATGAAAGAGCGGCTGAGCTGCCGGGCGGGCATATCGACGGTTTGGTATTCCGCAAACTCATCGCAGTAAACTCCGTGGGTAAAGTCGCCGAGGGGAGTAGGCAGAGGCAGCACCGGTACCTGCACCATGGCATAGCTCGCCCGTTCCCGGTTAATCAGCTCGAGCGCCTCCGGGTGGATCAGGTCCTCGGCGTCGTGCAATACCACAGTGTCGAACCGGACATGCTTATCACTTTCCCAAGCCAGCATGCCTTGATAAATCCAGTTGAGACAGTCCGCCTTCGAGGTGGGGCCGCGATGGGGACACGCCGAAATATGCACGTTTTTGAAATTTTCGGCCAGTTCCTCGGCGACGCGAACAGTACCCTCGTCGTTCGGGTAAACACCGAGAAAAAAGTTGAAATTGCGATAGCGAATGGCCGCCAGGTTATGGCGCACCATTTTTCCGATTACGTCCGCTTCTTTCCAGCACGGAACAAAAATCGCGATCATTCGCTCGCATTCGGGAGCTTCCTCACAATCCGGAACTGGCTTGGGTTTACGGCCGAAGAAGGCGCTTACGCTACAAATCGCGACCGGAAGCAGGTCATCGATCCCGCTTATCAGAAGCGTGATCGCGAGAGATCCCAGAATCCATGGCCACACCGAGGAGAACGCCGGGACCCCATAGGCCACCGGAAAGATGTGAACCGCATCTGTCAGGAAAAACACCACGGCTTAAATCAAAAGTGCCTTCCCGCGCCCATGTATCGCAGAAATTTCTTAGACTTTTCCGGCTCGAGCGGCACTTTCAGATTTGACCGACACACGATCGGAACGGCTTGACCTGACGTCGTTCAGTCAGCTGATTCAGGAATTCATCGGCGGTGCTATCCGGCGTCACACTTTTACCTCCTGGGAACTGGAGCTGTTATTGGATCTGCAGAGCTGCAGGATTCGAAAATCGAGCAGGTCCGACGTACTGCGCCGGTATCTGAAGGCCGTGCAGCAGCAGTTCGCCTGCGACGAGTCTCGCCCCTTAAGACTGACCCATTTCCTCGAAGGCGAGCACCGGGCCACCTCCGATCGCTCTTTGCGTCACACGAAGGCGCTGCCGGCTCATTGCGCGTAATTGCACCATCGCCGAACGCGCCAAGACGCTGGGCTGGGCTATCCTCAATGTAGAAACAGGAGCTCAGTATGGGTAGCGCGAGCGGGCCGGGCCCGAATGCCGAACGGAAAGTTTTTTGCGTCAAGCTGCACAAAGAATTACCCGGATTGGATGAGGTTCCGTTCGACGGCCATCCTCTCGGCCAACGAATTTACGACAACGTTTCCAAACAAGCCTGGGCGATGTGGGTCGAGCAGATGAAAATGATCATGAACGAGTACCGCCTGAATTTGGGAACGCCCGAAGCGCAAGAGTTCTTGTTGAAGCAAATGGAAGAATATTTTTTCGGCGAAGGCGCCGCTCATCCGCCGGGATACGTGGCGCCCGGTCATTAGCCCTTAACGAAGGGCTCCCTTGCACGCTGCTCCATTCCCGCTCGTCCTAAGAACTTGAACCTTCGCGTAATCGCCGGCGTCGTATTCGCCGTTATGTGCTGGGCGGCGCCGGATCCGGTCGCCGCGCGCCTGGCCCATGACGCGCGTCAGGCGCAAGATTCCGGCCACGTGGTTCGCGCGTATCTCCTCTACGCGGAAGCGGCAGCCCGGGAGCCGCACAATCCAACTTACAGCGCGAACCGGGACGCGCTGGCTGCGGCAGCTAAACTTCTCACCAAGGCCGATGTAGAGACGGCGCATGACGCCGACATCTCGCGTGACATCAAGACGGCTGAGAGTCAGGGGGCTGAGAGTCAGGGGGCTGAGAATCAGGGGGCGAATCCGGAGCCTCCTGTCGAATTTGCGACTAAGCGTGAATGGGAGCGCGACGAAAACCTTCAGCCGCTGCCAGACCTGCGGCCCAAGGCATCGCTCGCGACATTCGAGCTGCGAGGCGACGAGAAACAACTGCTCGAGCAGGTTGCGGGAACGTACGGTATCCGGACAATTTTCGATCCGCAGCTCGACGTGCACACCGGCATTCGCTTCAGCATCACGCAAGCAGATTTCCAGACCGCAATGGAAGGCCTTACCGCGGTCACAAACACTTTCGTTTTCCCCATTTCGCAGCACGAGATCTTCCTTGCGCGCGATACCGAGCTCAAGCGGGCCGAATTCGAACCAAACATTCTACTGACGTTTCAACTCCCGAACGCGCTTGATCAAAGAGACCTCATCGAGGCTGCCAGTGCGGTGCGCGCCGTCCTCAGCCTGCGGGCGATTGGCTGGGACAGCGAGAATCGCACGGTTATGATACGCGATCGCTACACTCGCGCTCGCGCGGCGCGCTCACTGATGGAGGCCGTGCTCCTGCCGCGCGCACAACTGTCGATCGAGGTACAATTCCTGACTTTTGATTCCGACCGCAGCTATCATTACGG
>JAVKSW010000216.1:0-5137 GCA_039583505.1 Bryobacteraceae bacterium
CGTTTGCCGAGGGGAAGCACAGAGGCACCGGTTTGGCAACCCTCGAAAAGGTCGCACTCAGCAAGATCTGGTATTACAGGAGCTTTTATCCATCATCCGCCCACCGGAGCGCTCGATTACCTTATCGCTCGGGCGCGGCAGCCAGACCTCAATAGCCAGATCGTCTATATGCTGCACGGCATTGATGATCCCCGTGTGATGGCTTTCATCGTGGCCGAGTTGGGGAAGATACGGTCGAAGGCCGCTGCGCGAGGCAGCTTCAGTCCCTTCAGTGACGTGGTCACGCACTTTTGGCGCCGAGCGCAAGAGGATGGGCGACCGATGTCGGATGCATCACGATCCTTGCTCCTCAGAACATGGCAGGATCGGACGATTGACGTGCACCAACGGAGAGTCGCTTTGGATATCTGGGCTCATGGCAGAGAGTCTGACGATCTACAGCTATTGCAGGATGCCGCAGGAGACGAACAGCTGGCGGTTCAAATTTTGGGGCAACGGCTCGAACGTGCCGATCAAACTGCGATCCCGCTCTGGATCGCAAAGTTAGCTGATCATCAAAACGGCCATCGATGGTGGTGGCACGCTCAGCATCTTTGGGCACCGCAATTGACGGACGTTCTGGATGAGAATTTGGCCTGGCGTCGAGATCACGGTCGGAGGAATTGGGGCGATGCCATCGACGAAGACTCATTTACCGCCAATGCACTCATTCGGTTAACACCGTCGGAGGCCGAGCGTTTGCTGCTCAGGCATTGGGACTACCTGAAACGGTTGCGCTATTTTGTGCAGGCTGCGCTTTATGTCGCCACGCCGAGACTGCACGATCTAGCCGGCGTATCGATCACCGAGGCGCCGGAACCGAGAGTGCTCCTTAGCCACTTATCGTCCGGTTGGCACACTCGCGAGTTCGGCCATCCAGGCATTACCCGCGAAATCCAGATAACGGGAATCGAGCCGTATCTGAATCTACTGAGCGAGGGTGATTTGTTGGCGCTCGCCGACACGTGCAACCGCCACGGATGGTTCGGGCTCAGGCGGCGATTATTCGATGATCGAGTCACGCGGTATCGCGTTTCATGGTCCCGAGATTCGGCGCCCGCGCGCTTCGATGCGATGCTGAAACGCAAGTACTGGATCGATGTGGAAGCCGATGAGGCCCTTGCTACAGGGGTCTCTTGGGATGACTATCTTGACTCGATGTCGAGTTGGTTGGCCGAACGCCAATCGCTTGACGCGCTTCAAGTTATGGCTGGGGCTCTGGCCCACAGGGGTCTACGGCATGATCTGTTGCGGCTCAAAATATACGAAAACATGCCGCGCGAAGCGGCTGAGGCATTAATCGCGGATGTGACCTTCGCCGTGCAACGGCGCACGCTGTACTGACGGGCTCGCCCGGCCACCCTCGTGGCTCAGCGGCTTATTAATCCGAGCCTCAAATAGGTGACATAGCTTTCTCCTGAACCCTGGCTCCGCTATGTTGCACGGCGATACCGCGTTACGGAATTGAGGCTCGGATTAATAAACGCGCCGAGATAGGACTATAAAGACACATCAGAATCCCCGGGCGGGAATGGCCGGATAAGGGCAGCTTCCGGCGATGGCCGACGCGCCCGCCGCCGACAGGACTGAATTGAGTGCGGACCTTCCAATGGAAGCGGCGCACCTTTCGGGCGCAACGGCTCAGCCCGGAAACGGCCAGAGATGGCGGGCTGCTCAGCCAGCTCACTACGCCGCCTCCAAGGCCTCCGCCTCATCGTCAGAATCATCGTCATCCTCGATCGGCTCGCCCGCCGGCTCGATCCATTCCTCCGCCGGTGCCACGGTCTTGCCCATCGCAGCACGGATCAATTCGATCAGCGCCTTCCGGCGTGCCTCAAAGAACGCCTCGAAATCGTCCGCTCTCAGGGCTTCTGTAGAAATCAGATGCGTTGCGAGAATCCGATCAAGCGTCCCCGGCGCGATACCGCCCCGCCGTTCGAGGGCAGCCAGGTATTTCGCAGGAGACGCGCCGCCGATAATGCGATTAGTGCGCGCCGAGATGGCCGTCTTGTTGACGATGCAATCCATGCGCTTGGCGTCGATCTTCGCCTCGCACCAGACCTTCGGGAAGATATGATGGATATCGATCTTCTCTTCCTCATAGGTGGCAAAGCTCATCGGCTGGCCCGTCAGAAACTCCCGCGCACCGCTCTGCATAAGAAGGGCGTAGATGCCTTTATAGGCAGCGCTGTTACGCGTCCGGAGGGTCAGCACGCGGTCCGGATTGAAGTTTGCATCGCGCACTGTCGTCGGCGGTGGGCCGCCAGCGCGGATCCAGTCCAGCACCTCGGGTAGATCCCGTGCATGGCGGCTTTCCACCGCGCCGCCGTAGAGTTCACCCAGAACGCCGCACCAATACCACTGGCGCACCTTCTGCTTGGTGCCGATCTCCTCCCAGCTGTCGCCGAGTTCGGCGAGGATCGCCGCAAGCGGCACGAGCTGGGTCTGATACGGCAGATCGCGGTCGAGGAAGATGTGCTCCAGCGTCAGGAACTTCGCTGCGCGCAAGAAGCCTGTCAGAACATGGTCGCGTAGCGCCCGATAATCGGTGCGCGGAAGTTCCAGCACAGCGCTACGCTTGCAGCTCACCCCCTTCGCTTCGTCCTGCGACTTGCAGGCAGCGATGTCTTCACGGCGGCGGCGGTAGGTTTGAATCAGAGTGACGGCTTGCAGGAAGTCAGTGTTCTGCACGCCGCGCAGCACCTTCTTTTGCGCCATCACCTGATACGCGCCGGTCACCTGGGGTTTGGTGCCGCCGTACCAGTCGTCGCGCAGGCGGAAATTGTCCGAAGCGTCGGAAGCGTAGATAGCGGTCAGGAGTTCGAAGGCATTCAGCACCACCCCGCCCGTGTTGACCTTTTCGAACACATGACAGACCGCTTCTTTCTGAACCGCCTTTTTGAGTTTGATGACGGGTATCTGATAAGACTGGAACCGCTGCAGGATTTCCGCGTGAAAAGCCATGTAAAGCTGCGTTTTGGCGGAGTCGAATTTCCAATGCTGAAGATAGCGGTTTTGCCAATCGAAGGCGTCGAACAGCAATTCGCACGGAAAACAATCGTTCTCGAATTCCTTCTCGCGGCTCGACAGGTCCAGCTTCACTTCGGTGAGGGTCCGAAGGATTCGGTCTTCGGGGACACCGATAATCGCGTCCTCCCGGTCCTCCGGCGCGGCAAGCGCCCGACGCATGTCGATGTAGAACCAGCGCTTGATGGGCTGTTTGCGGACGTTGATGGTCTCGACCACCTTGCCGTAGATCGTGGCCTGAAACAGCGAAGTCAGGCGCTGCTGCCCGTCCAGCACCAACAGCTCGGGATCGATCGACCCCGTCAGCGTCACACCTTCGATCGCCCGCGGGTGAAAACGTGTCTCCCCGCCGGTTTCAAGCATCATCAGGGCGCCGATCGGGAAGGAGCGCGATACCGAGGCGAGGATACCCTTGATCCGATCGTCTTCCCACACCCAGCCGCGCTGGAAATCGGGCAGTTGGATCTTCCCGGATCTGAGGTCGGCGAGCAGGTTCGACAGAAACACCGGGTTGGTTTCGAAGATGGCTTCCATGAGCATTCTCGAAGGTGCGGCGGGCTGGCCATAGGCCCGTCGGGGCGTTACATGGATGTTAGCCGAAGCCTCAACCGGCGCCAGTCCCATTTCCGTTAAAAATGGGAAATCACATCTTCTCCGCGGGCTGAGCACATCTTGCCATCGGCGATGACAGGACCTGCCGGTGCTCCCGCCGAAGGCGCAGGCGCCTGGGCCGCGAAGGCGTCTTGATCCATCCGTATCAAGCTCCCTCGCTCGGCCAGGCAGAAATCGCCGCTTTGGGGCAGCTTCGGCCGAAAGCCGAGGAGAGCGCCGAACGGCGAGCTCGCGAGAACGCATGATCCAGGCGAGCATTTCCGCTTCGACAGGAGCCTATATTCCGAAGAACTTCATGATGGCCGGTCCCCATGTCTGCCATACGGCAGCCAGACCACCCGCTCCCGTACAGACGCTCGCCAGGGAATCAATGGCCGGTTTTATCAGCCCCTTCTTCCGTTGCTCCCCCGACATAGCGGCCTGCTCGCTGAGCATCTCGATTTGCTCAAGCAATTCGTTCCGTTGATCTTCCGAGACGGGAACCGTTTCCGCGGCAACTGCAACCGTCAACGCCTTCAGCGCATCGGCAATACCGTTGTCCGCCTCTCGAAGCTTTCCAATTTTCACATCAATGGATTCTGCGATCTGCACGCCTTGAAAATTCAGGTAAGGCTTATCTCTCTGCGTCCGGTGATACCATTCGTATGGGTATGGTGGCCGATCCTGCCCCCTTCCCCTACAAGATGTTGATCACACCGGAAGCAACGGTATAAGCCTTATTCAGGTTTCCGATCGTCCCCAGATTTTTGAAGTTTCCCATGGTTAAACTTCCTATGATGAAGACGTTGATGGTAAGCTTATCCGGATTTTCTCGGATAAGCTTACCGAGGATGCTCATCAGGTCCAAGGGAACGCCTCATATTCATCGGCTAAGACGCTGCGAGTTTGCTCTCTGCCCTTTCCCCGGCCGCCGCAGATAGGATGGGCATTTCGAGCTCTCGATATCTCCCCTCCTTCTCGTCGATCGAGGCGATTGTGCGACCGTTCCGTACCTGCCTGACCGCCCATTGCAGCAGTGTCAGCGCATTGTTGATCAGGTCTTTCTTGGTCGTGATGCCGCATAACCGCATCAGCTCCTCCAGTTCCGCGAGCTTTTGCGGGGAGACGTCGATTTGAATCCGCAGGTTTTCCATCTCATTCCTCTCCATCCAAAGATCCCAAGCGGAGCCAACCCTTCTCTCGAAATTGGGATTCCTCAGATTACGAGCATCGTCCGAGAGAATTTATAACAGATATACCTCGTTTCATGAGATGTCAACGATTATGACTGGAGCGGGTTCCGGGCCGCAGGCATAGCCTGCCTATCGGCCGGCGCCGCTGATCCCCGTCTCGCCGCCGCCCGCCTGCCGTTTCACCGCATGCGCAGGAATTTCACGAAGCCCGTGCGGTGCATTGCATACAGGTCCGGCGTCGCGCGGGGCGGCGGCTCCGGGCTTGCGACCGGTCCGCGGCTCGGCAT
>JAVKSW010000217.1:0-326 GCA_039583505.1 Bryobacteraceae bacterium
TAACAGAATGTTTTTCCGCTCGCCGTCGGCGTTACGATCACAACGTTTTTGCCATCCAGGGCATGTTGCACAGCGGCCGCCTGGTGCGAATAGAGATTCTCAATTCCTCTGGCGGCCAGCGCGGAACGAAGCACCGGATCGAGGTCGGCGGGGAAAGCGGCCAAGTTTGCGGCCTTTGCGGCTTGATGACGCACAGCGCGTACCGGTGAGCCATCCTGCTCCATGGCTTGTACGAAACGTGCAGCAACAGCCTGCAGCGATGAGACGGGTTCCACGGCCGCGTCGTGCTTTGCAGTAGCGGAGTCCTCAAAATCGAGCGCGAGGTT
>JAVKSW010000217.1:336-5133 GCA_039583505.1 Bryobacteraceae bacterium
GGTTCATCGGATTCGCCTTTTGTTCTACCGTAGCGGACCGGGAAGGACAAAACAAGAGCTGCTGAGATGTTTTTACGCGGACACGAATCCTGCCAGCTTCTGAACCGTTTCAAAGGTATCCGCCTCGCTGACAGACTTGTCCGGGCGGTAGCGCTTGACTCGGGCGAAGCGTAGCGCGAGACCACTCTCATATTTCGCACTCACCTGGATTTCATTGAATGCGATCTCAACGACGATCTTCGGTTCCACGTGCACGGTGTAGCTGTCGCGAGCGATCTCCAGTTTGAGCAGCTCCTGCGTTTGCCAGGCGAGCATTTCGTCTGTCAACCCTTTGAACGTTTTGCCGAGCATGGCGAAGCCGCCCTTGTGGGTGTCGCGCGCGCCCAGATGCAAGTTGCTCAACCACCCGCGCCGGCGTCCGTTGCCCCATTCGGCCGCGAGGATCACCAGATCGAGCGTGCGCGGCTGCTTGATCTTCAGCCAGCTCTGTCCACGCGCGCCAGCCGCATACGGAGCTGTGCGCGACTTGGCCATGATTCCTTCGTGCCCTCGGGCAAGGGCCTGATGGAGGAAGTCTTCGGCGGCATTCGAGTCGGATGTCGCCAGATGCGGGACCAGTGTTTCGGATGGGACGAGCTGAGTTAATTCTGAAAATCTGCGCGCCTGGGGCTCGTCAATCAGCGAACCGCCGTTGAGATAGATCAGGTCAAACCAAAACGGCGACATGGGCAGTTCCGCCAGCAGGCGATCGATATCCAGCTTGCGTCCGAAGCGGCGCATGCTGACTTGAAACGGCTGGGGACGTCCGTCGTTATCGAGGCTGAGGACTTCGCCATCCAAAATTGCATCGTGAGCGGGAATGGCGCGGACGGCTTCTACTACCTCCGGGACAGCCGCCGAGACGTCATTCGATCCGCGGGAAAATACGACAACCTGGTCGCCCGATTTATGCACTTGCACGCGAGCGCCGTCAAATTTATATTCGAGCGCGGCATCGCCCAGTTCGTGCAGGGCATCATTCACATCGTCCGCCGTTTGAGCGAGCATCGGCTGCACGGGACGGAACAAGCGAATGTCGAATTGTGATAGCCCTGCTTCTCTTTTTTCAAGAACTGCGCGCGCAATCGCGGCCGCCCCTCCGGCCATCATGGCGGCACGCCGGATGCGTTCGGCGGAAATGCCCGAAGCTCTCCTCAGCGCATCGAGCATGATTCCCTCGAGCGCACCTTGACGCAACTCACCCATGAGGAGACCGGTCAAAAAATGCTGCTCTTGCCGCGTGGAACGGGCGAGTAAGCGATTCAGGAGTTCGCGGCGGCGGGTTTCCGAGCCCGCGCCTTGCACAGCGGCCAGTTCTTCGAGAGTGCGGTCCACCTGTAAAATCTCGAGGCTCGCTTCTTCCGCCGCCGATGGGGTCGCGTCGCGAAGCGTGGCGTAACCGATTCCGATGCGCCCCTGGCGAGCCGCTCCAGACAAATACGCAACAGCAATCTCCACTTCGTCCGGATGGAGCTGCCTTAGAAGTGACCCCAACAAATCGGCTTTTTCCAGGCGTTTCGTCGTGTTCGCAATACGATTCGACGTCTCAACAAGCTGAGCGAAGAGCATCTGGGCTACAAAATCGCAAACCCGGCGGCGGTCGCCGTACTCTGATGGCCTCGTGCTGTCACGGACTCGATTCTTTGCACTTTTCCATCAACAACCATCAATGCTTCATCAAAGTTGTTCACCGTTGGGCAGACGTGCCGCGGAAGAAGATAGAGCTTGTCGCCGAGCGCAATTTTCGTCTCCACGGGAATACCAATCGGCAGATGTTCCTCGCTCGGCTTCGCTGGAACCCAATCCGAGTGCCCAATCACGCTACATGTGGGAACGCCCGCATCGGCAGAAACGCTCTTGTGGCCTGCATCGCAAGTTATGCTTTGCGCAGCCGGTTGACTCACCACGGTTGAGAGTACAAGCGCCGCCGATTGATAGCCGAAGCCGGGAAGTTGTTCGAGGCTGGTCATGTCATTGAAGACGACAGTTCCAGGCGAGATGCGATGCGCGAACTCGCGGCCGCGGAATCCCGGGTAAGACATTGCGTAAGGCGACGCGGGTGTACCGGAGGTGATCACTTCACCAACCGTCACGCCCTCCTTTTGCAGAGCGTCAACAATCCGGAGCAGGCGGTCGTATCCTTCGTGCGCTCGCCGTTCCCGTTCGTCGGCCGCAACTCCAGACATGTGACCGTCGTAGTAATGGACTCCGCGAAATGAATCGCTCACTTTACGCGCGAGCTTGACGATGGCCTCTACCGAGTCTTCACTCATTCCCGTACGATTCATGCCCGGGTTCACATCGATAAAGAGGCCGATATCGGTTCCGCGCCACGTCGCCGCTTGTTCAATGCTTTCAATCAGAATAGAAATGCGAGTGGCTGGAAACTGCTCCGCAATTTCGCGGGCGGCTCGAGCATTCGCGGCCATCACCGGAAAGGCCAACAGAACGTCGGCGGCTTTCGCGGCACAAGCGGTGATCAATTCGAGAGTGGTCGAACACTTGAAGTTCCGCACGCCATGCGCATGGAACCTTTGCAATACCGCAGTCATTTTCACCGTTTTGATGTGCGGGCGCCAGCGATCGGGATTGCCTCCTGTCATGTTTAGTGTCGCTTCGATGTTGGCGTCTACGATTTGTGGATAGATGAGTAGCGCCGGCGTCAAGAGGTTCTCCGCGTCCGCGATCCGGTACATTTCCAAGCCATTCATCACGAGCATCATTTTCCCAAACAGCCGTCTGTTGTGTAAGGAATCATCGCTTTCGCTCGTCCACTTTATGGAAGAGAATGCATATGACAGACGTGCAAGTGTACAGCGGCGCGGCCGTGCTGGGCGCCGTGGCCGGGATGCGTTCGATGTCTTCGCCGGCCACTATCGGCCAGTTGGCCAAGTCCGGCCTGCTCGAAACGGGGCACGCCCAGCTCGCATTTCTGAATCGGCCAATCACCGCGAAGAGTCTTGCAGCCGCGGCCATCGGGGAGCTGATTGCCGACAAACTGCCGTTCCTGCCGAAACGCACCAAGGCACCTTCGCTGATATGGCGCGCCGTTTCGGGCGCATTGGGAGGAGCTGCCGTTTGCTCTTCGAAGAGACGGTCCGTCCTTGCGGGTGCGATGCTGGGCGCGGCCGCAGCCGCAGGCGCAACCTACGGAGCGTACGAGTTGCGCCGCTGGGCCGGCGAGCGCTTCGACATTCCGGACCCGGTCGTCGCGATCGCGGAAGATGTCCTCGTGGCCGGCTGTGGCTTGTTAGTGCTTTCTTCTCTGCGCTCGAGTAACAACGCAGCGTAAGTTGCAACCTATTCCGGCTTCCGCTTTCTCGGCCGGCGAGTTTGCGGCCCTCCTTGGGAGGTTCGTTTGCGCGCGGGCGCCTTCTTTGGTTTCGGCGGCGGCGGATTCGGCTCGAAAATGGTCGGCTGTCCTTCTACAATCGGCTGCGGTTCGTCTTCTTCTTCCTCCGGGACCTGTCCGGGCGCGGGCTCCGGCAAGGCGGGAGGATAAAACTCCGCCCCTAAATGCACGATCAGCCCCCGCTCTTCATCGGGCTCGGTACGAACCACCGTTTTGTCCTGCGCGTAGTTCAGGAATTCCGAAAACTGTTGGAACCCGAATCTTGAGAGCTGAAAATCGGGATGCTCGCTTTGCATCCACTGTTCCAGTTCCTCGGCAGTCGCCCCTTCCTCTAATTCCATGCGATGCGTCTCCAGCATGTCGCGGAGCATCGGCAGCGCTTCTTCCGGCTTGGGAGCAACCTTTTCCGGCCCATGCCCTCCCCGCCGCTCGATAATGTAACGGCCACCGGAGCCACTCACATTAATGAACTCGGCTTTCTTCAGCTTTTCGACGAAATCCGAGAAGCTGCCGGCGCCGTAGGCACGCTCGCTGAACGCCGGATCCAGTTGCAGCATGGTGCTCTTCAGGAGTCCGAGCTGCGGTTGCACAGCGCGGCGCTCCAAAACCTGCAAGGCGCGCTCGACTAGCGGCATGGCTTGGGAAAGGTCGAGCGGTGCGGGTCGTTGGCCGCGCTCCTTCCTGTCTTTGCGTTCGGGACGCTCTCCGCGCTCGGGACGGTCTCCGCGCTCAGGACGATCGCGGCGCTCCGGCATGGGCTGCGGAACGATGCGGTCGCCGTCTTCGAGCAGCGACTCATAGCTCACAAATTCATGGCAGTTTTGCTGGAGGATCGTGCTGGTAAATGCTTTTCCGCCCACCACGAAAACGGTTTTTCCGTATTCCTTCAGCTTGTTGACCAGCGGGATAAAATCGCTATCGCCACTGACGATAGCGAAGGCGTTCACGTGCGCGTGGGTAAAAGCCATCTCGAGAGCGTCAAGCGCGAGGTTGATGTCGGCGCCGTTCTTATCCCCGCGCGGCGACGGGATGCGCTGCACCATCTGTACGGCGTTTTCCGCCATCTGCCGGGTCGCGCCTTCCTGGCGGCCCCAATTCGCGTACGCGAATTTCGCGACGATGTCGCCTCGCTCTTTCAAGGCCCCGAGCGGGAGCGATACGTCGAATTCACGCCGCAGCGTCGATTTCACGCCAATTTCAATATTGTCGTAATCGACGAACACGGCGATGCTCAGTCTGTCTTGCATCAATTTCCTTTTCTGCCCACGGGCTCCGTTTCTATCCGAATCGGGCATCACGGGTCATTTTCGCCGAGCCTAGGCTCAGGCTACCTGTTTCACAGAATCGCGAATGAAGTGGACGATCTTCTCGAGCGACGCGCCGGGTTGAAAAATTTCGGCCACCCC
>JAVKSW010000218.1:0-5112 GCA_039583505.1 Bryobacteraceae bacterium
GCCGTATTCTGGGTCTTTACCGTTGGGAGTAGAATGAGTGAACAGTACGGACCGTACTGTACGCGTAGTCTACGGCTAAGCGAGGAACGTAGTTGAAGCAGGAGTTGCATATGGACTCCGAACGCCATACCGGAACCACTTCACAGGTTACGGCGGGGCGGCAGGTATTGCCGCCCGACGTTACCGAAACAGAGGTTCGTCAGCAAGTGGAGCGCGTCCGTTCGAGCGCGCCGTTCCGCTCCAGCCGCCGTTGCGTGGTGTTTTTGGACTTCGTCGTTCGCGCTGCTTTGGAAGGACACCTGGAATCGCTCAAAGAGCGCACAATCGGCGTCGAGGTTTTCGCGCGAGATCCGAACTACGACACTAATCAGGATCCGGTGGTGCGAGGCACGGCGAGCGAGGTGCGGAAGCGGCTGGCGCAATACTACCAGTCGCCCGGACATGAACGGGAGCTTCGTATCGAGCTTCCCGCCGGCTCGTACCTGCCCGATTTCCACTCGGCGGCTGAGATCGTCGTTCCTAAACCGGTGGAAGTGGTTCGTCCGCGCAACTCCAGAAAGCTGTGGCTGGCGGTGGCAGTTACCGCTGTGGTGGCAAGCGCCGCTACGCTGGCGTTGGTGTCGGGCCGCTTAGCACGCAGGCCGCAGACCATTGTCGATCAACTCTGGGCGCCCATTCTACAGAGTCCCGGTGCAGTGCTACTGTGCCTGGGCCAGCCGACAGTCTATAACCTGCTCGGATCGCTGAAAGCGGAGATGGAAAAGCGGATTCCCGGCCCGGGATACCGGCAGCCCGACGGTGCAGCCAGTGAAAAGCTTACTTTTACCGCCGGTCAAATCGTGCCCAATTGGGACCGCTATCTGGCGCTTGGAGACGCCGTTTGCCTGTCGGATATAGCGGCGCTGCTTGCACAGCGCGGACACGTGTATCACATTCGCGGCGGGGGATCGACCAGCTTCGCCGATCTGCGGGAGAATCCTTCGGTTCTGATCGGGGCGTTCACGAATGACTGGACCCTACGGTTGACCGGACAACTTCGCTTCACCTTCGCGGTGCTGCCCGATCTCGATATGCATTACGTCAGCGACCGGCTGCACCCATCCAATCGCGCCTGGCAACTCTCAAACGTTTGGCCGGATTGGAAGATGCCGTTGGATTATGCGATTGTCTCCCGCGTGCTCGATCCGACGACGGGCAGAGTGGTGGTAACCGCGGCGGGAATTACCGACTACGGAACGGCGGCCGCCGGAGAGTTTCTTACCAATCCGGAGTATCTGTCGCAAATCGTGCGTCAGGCGCCGAGCGATTGGCAGCACAAGAATATGCAGGTTGTACTCGCGACCAAGGTGATCGACGGCACTGCGGGGCCGCCGCAAATACTGGCGACGTATTTCTGGTAGGAAGTACCCAGCCGCCTCGCTTCAGTCGTTTTCAGTAGCGGCGAAACCGGACCATCGTGAGAGCCCGGGCATATCCAGACCAAATTGATCCAGCACACGACCCACGATGTGATTCACCATATCGTCAAGGTCGCGAGGACGATTGTAGAAGGCCGGAACAGGTGGAACGACCACCGCCCCCATGCGCGTAAGGGCGAGCATATTCTCCAGGTGAATCTCGCTGAGGGGGCTTTCGCGAGCGAGCAGAACCAGCTTGCGCCGCTCCTTTAATATGACGTCGGCTGCGCGGCAGATCAGCGTGTCCCCGTAACCGCCGCGGATCCCGGCGAGTGTTTTCATGCTGCAGGGCGCGACGATCATGCCGTCGGTCTTGAAGGAACCGCTCGAGATGGAGGCGGCCTGATTGTCTTCGTGGTGAACGACCGACGCCAGGGCTTCCACCTGAGCGATGGTGTATTGGGTCTCGTGCCTGATCGTCGTTCGCGACCACCGGCTGAGGATCAAGTGTGTCTCAACCGAGAGCCGCTGGAGCGCCTCGAGGGTGCGGATGCCGAATACGGCGCCGGAAGCGCCCGAAATTCCGACCACAATTCTCGAGATCTGCTGAGCCAAGACAGAGGCTATCAGATTGCCCGTTCCGTAAACTTATGCAGAAGGAAGCGAAGAATCTAAAGTACTAGTAGTCTTGTACCTTCTAGAACTAACTCCGGCGAGGTATAGTCATGAGGTTCTGGTACTCGGTTTAGCTTACGGAGGGTTAAACAACTTATGTCGAGAGCAGTTTTAGCGTCGTTCCTTACCATTGGCTTCGGTATCGCAGCAAGCGGCCAGGTAGCCGTTGAACAACCGATCGTGCGAGTGGGAACGAGTTCCCTGCAGGCGCCGACGGGCTCGCTCGCGAGTCAAACGCCGGGCCAGTTCGGAACTGTGGGCAAGACTGCCCCGAAGCCCGATCTGGTCACTGCGCGGAAGAATTGGGCGAGCGCGAATTTGGGAACAAGCGGCCCGGTTGCGCCGGGGATTTTTTCTCCACTCGCTTCCCAGGCGTTGCTGAATCCGAATCCGACTCCCAAGGCCGTGAGCGAACCGGGCCCTCAATTCTCGGGCTTCTCTGGCCTGACGGCGTACGATGATGCCGTCGCCAACGGGTTTGTGTTCGAGCCACCGGACCAGGGGCTCGGTGTTGGAAATGGTCTGATCTTCGAAGCGATCAATGACATTGTAGGCGTTTACGATACGTCCGGGAACTTGGTTGCGGGACCGGCATCGATGAACTCGTTTTTCGGGGTCGCTCCGCTCTACAACTCGACAACCAAGCTATATGGCCCTGAATTCACGGATCCGCGGGCCTATTTCGATCACGAACTGCAGCGGTGGTTCGTCACCTCGCTGGAACTCGACCTGAACCCGAAAACCGGGGGTGTCACCGGCCGCACTCACGTCTATATCGCGGTGAGCACGGACGCCGTTCCCTTCTCATTCAACGTGTTCGCAATCGACGTTACCGACGACGGCACGCTGGGTACGCCGGCACATCCCGGTTGTCCCTGCTTTGGCGACCAGCCCCTTATCGGCGCGGACAAGTTCGGCTTTTTTATCAGCACGAACGAGTTCTCGGTCTTCGGTTCGGGATTCAACGGGACGCAAATCTATGCCATGTCGAAGGCCTTTCTGGCGGAGGGCGCTTTGCCGACGCTGGTTCATTTCAGCGGATTGAGGTTGGCGGAAAGCATCGCCTATTCGGTACAGCCAGCCAACTCGCTAGGTTTCGCAGACGAGCCTAAGTCAGGAGCCGAATACTTTCTGAGCGCGCTCGATTTTCAAGGCACGTTGGACAACCGAATCGCGGTTTGGGCGATGACGGACACGAGCGCGCTCGGAGATCTTCATCCGAGGCTGAGGCTCAGTCATGAAGTAATCACGAGCGAAGTCTACGGACAACCTCCGCCGGCGGTTCAGAAACCCGGCAACTATCCGTATGGCATGTCGCTTGGCGAGGAACTGGAGAGCCTGGACACTAACGACGACCGCATGAATCAAGTGGTGTACGAAGACGGAAAACTATGGGCGGGCGTGAACACCATCGTCGGAGGAGGAGGCACGAACCCCAACGGCACTGAGGATTATGCACGTTGCGGAATCGCTTACTTTCTGGTGACGCCCAGTCTGAGCAACGGCGCCGTGACAGGCACCGTCGCCGGCCAGGGCTATGTGGCGGCCTCGGGCGCAAATAGTGTTTTGGATCCCTCGATTGGTGTCACGAAGTCGGGAAAAGCCGCCATGACGTTCACCCTTGTCGGTCCCAGCAGCACGAAACTCTCTCCGGGCTTTTATCCGAGCATGGCGTTCACCAGATTGAATGCAACCAGCGGTCCCGGCGTAATTCAGGTCGGCGCGGCCGGGTACGCTCCGGAGGACGGATTTAGTGGATATGGCGGCGCAAACAACGTGGCTCGTTGGGGAGACTATTCCGCCGCGTTTGCCGACACGGATGGCTCCATCTGGATGGCCGCGGAGTGGATCCCGGATACGACGCGAATCAGCATTGCGAACTGGGGAACGTTTATCGGCCAGATTTACTGACCGTCGGTACAAAGAGCTTTTACCAAATCGTAGAGAAACGTCTGGCCCTGATAAAAGGACGCGACGGACATGCGCTCATCGCGGCCATGCGCGCGGATGTCGTTTCGATCCATGAAAAATCCCTGGACACCGTAGGTAGGAATGCCGACGGCGCGAAGGAAACGGCCGTCGGTGGCGCCGGGAACCATCATGGGGAGTACGCGAACGCCCGGCCATAGCGTGTCGGTGATGCGGCCGATGGTGCGCATCAGATCGGGGCGAAGCGGGGAAGACGGGCCGCGCGTGACGTCCTCGATGATTTTGACTTGGACCTGCTTGTCCGCGAACACTTTTTCCAGCGTGTTCTGAACGTATGCAACGGAGTCTTCCGGAAGCACGCGGCAGTTCACGCTCGCGGCAGCGAGTTGTGGAAGAGCGTTGATGGCGTGACCGCCCTCCAGTTGAGTCGCTACGCAGGTGGTTCGCAGCATGGAGTTCCAGCCTGGCGAGGCCGCGGCGACCCGCTCCATGGCAGCCGGGGAGCCCTGCGCGGCCTTGCGCATGTCGTCGCGCATCGATGCCGGGTCGGGCCCTTGTGTCAAGCCCGCCATCTGCTCGAAATAAGCGCGGGTCACAGCGTTGATCTTCAGCGGAAAACCGAATTGCGACAGGCGCTGGAGCGCGCCGGCCAGGTGGTAGATCGCGTTATCGGGAACCGGCATAGAGCTGTGGCCGCCCTTGTTATGCACCTCGAGGCGAAAGTTGATGACGTATTTTTCGCTCAACTGAATGTCATTGGCGATTTTCTTGCCATTCAACTCCTCGCCCCAGCCGCCCTCGTTGAGACAAAGGTCGGCGTCGATCAGATCGCGATGATTTTTTATCAGCCAATCGACTCCGTTGTAAGGGCCACCGCCTTCTTCATCGGCCGTGAGCGCGACGATGATGTCGCGATCGGGTGTGAACCCTTCGCGCTTCAAGCGGATCAGCGTTTCGATCCAGACGGCGGCTTGCGCTTTGTCGTCCGATGTGCCGCGACCATAGAAAAAGCCGTCGCGCTCGGTGAACTGGAACGGATCCATGCTCCAGTCCTCACGCCTGGCTTCGACCACATCCGTGTGCGCGAGAAGCAGCAGCGGCTTGCGAGCGC
>JAVKSW010000219.1:0-5102 GCA_039583505.1 Bryobacteraceae bacterium
TTCTTGATAACGAGATTGGCCTTTACGCCGAGCTTTTCGGAAAGTTCCTTGACGGTGACGCCTTCGGCCACGGTGATTTCCCGATCGATGGGCGGCCGTTCGAGAATGGCGTGACGTTTCGAGACACGCTCGCGCAGCACGCGCTCTTCGAGATCCTCGCGTTTGCGAGGCGCGGGGCGGCCGGTCGGCTTGGCCTGGTGGCGCCTTTGCTGCTCGGTTGGAAGCGGCGTGGCCGATTCGGGCCGCAGCGTTGTCGGATGCATGGGCCGCAAGCCGGGACGCCGTAATCCGGGTCCGGCTGGTCCAGCGGCTGCGCCCGGTCCTCGCATGAGCGGTTGTCCGGGACGAATGGGACCGCGATAGAGCGGCTGTCCTGGGGCAGGGGAAGGACGACCGGGCGCCCCGGGACGCGGCGCCGCGGGTGCGGCTGGCGACGGGCGCGCTTGCTGCTTCAGACGCTGAACCAAATCGGCACGCGGCGGCACGGTCGGACGCGCTGCCGGTTGATTGGCGATGCCGGGGCGAGCGCCGGGCGGACGGGGCGCGATGGGCGCACCGGGCGTAAGCCCTGGTCTTGCGGGTCGCGGGGGAATCGGCGCTCCCGGTACGGACGAGGCCGAAGGAGATGCCGGACCGGGCGCCACCATGTGCGATGGCGGCAGCGGAGGCCTCGGTTGCGGCGTTTGCGGCGACGATGCGTGTAGCGGCCTGGTTCCCGGTTCAGCCGCCGGCGCTGGGCGCATGGGGCGCTGCTGGGGCGTCCCCAACGTTGGGCGGACGGGTTCTGCGGGCAAAGGCTGCCGGGGTCCCGTCGGCGGCGGAGTTCCTTGTGCCGGCGTACTCAGCCGAGACGGACTTTGCGGTAGCGGCCGAGCCGGAATGGAAATTGTCCGGTTCGTTGGGCCCGGCGGGGCGGTGTGCCCCGAGGCGTGTGCGAGCGGCGGATGTATGGCGCCACTCCCACCCAGCGGCGGCCGGAGCGGCTGGAATTTAGGAATTGCGCGTTCGGCCTCAGTGGTGGGCGCCTGTTCGGCATCCGCCGAAGCCGCCTGTGTTTGAGGCGGAGCAGCAGAGCTTGGCGATTCTTCGGCAACCGGCGGCGTCGGAACAGTGGCACGGGTCGGCCTTACTGGTTCCCTCTCGGCTGTTACACCCGCGGGCTCGGCGGTTTGCGCATTGGACGGGGCGGTCGATTCCTGTGAAGCAGCGGCCGATTCCTGCGAAGAAGCGGGCCGGTCGTGGACCAGGCCGTTGGATGTCTCAGCCGTGCTCGATTCCCTATCCGAGCCAGTCAGACGCTCCCGTAAAACAATTGCGACGTCTTCATCTACTGAGCTCGAGTGCGTCTTTTTCTCCTGCACGCCCAATTCGGGCAGCATGTCGAGTATGACGCCAGGTTTGACTTCGAGCTCCCTCGCCAACTCGTTGATTCGAATTTTCTTCATAGAAGAAACTGCTAGATAACTCCTTGTACTACCTGCACTTGGAGATGTTTACTCCAATTTTCCCATGGTATCAGATTCCGCCGTTTCGCCGGCTTCCCCTGAACCAACCATTTCCCTGAGCGACGAGGGAGCGCCCGATAAACCTTCCACCCGCCCCAAGTCGAGCACCTCACCGCTGTCGCTTTCTTCCACCGATGAAGGCTCATGGGTCGCTATGTCGCGCTCCAAAACCCCAGTCTCGATGTTTTCAAACTCCGGAGGCGTTGCGGTAGAGTCAACACCGTCAGGAGTTTCAGGAGGTCCCGGGCTCGCGTCGATGGCCGCTTCGATCTCTTCGGCGCTGGCTGGCGCTGCTTCGCCCTCTCCCTCATCATACTGGCCATAAAAGGAGACCACCGCCGCCTGAATGACGGTGACAGCCTCCTCGTCGATATCGGGTATGGCTTCCAAGTCCTCCGGAGTCATGGAGCCGAGCCGCTCCACCGTGCCAATGTCGGCGGAAACGAGTCTTTCGATCATCTGTTCGTCGAGCCCGTGATCGAGCAGTACTGAAACGGGCGCTCCGGAGATAACCATGTCTCCCATGCGCGCTTCCAATTCACGCCTCTTCTCTTCCTCGCTCTTGATGTCGATTTTCCAGCCGATGAGCTTCGCGGCCAGACGCACGTTCTGTCCCCGTTTGCCGATCGCCAGCGACAACTGCAGATCGTCAACCACGACTTCCATGTGCTTTTCGTTCGGATCGACGATGGTGACGCGAGAGATCTTGGCCGGACTCAGGGCTTTGGTGACGTACTGAACCGGATCGTCGGAGTACTCGATGATATCGATCTTTTCACCGCGCAACTCGCGGATGATGGATTGCACGCGCATGCCCTTCATTCCGACGCACGCGCCCACGCTGTCCACATCGCGGTCGCGGCTGAAAACGGCAATCTTGGTTCGCTCGCCGGCCTCACGCGCGCAGGCCTTGATGGATACGGTACCGTCGTAGATCTCCGGGACTTCCTGCTCGAACAGGCGCATGACCAGCTCGGGCGCCGCGCGGGACACGATCACGCCGGAATTCTTGCCGCCGCGCTCGATTCCTTTGATGACACAGCGCACGCGATCGCCCATGCTGAAGTTCTCGACCCGCGATTGCTCCTTCTTCGGCAGGCGCGCTTCCGTTTTGCCCATATCGACGATGTAGTCCTGCAACTCGAGGCGCTTGACACTGCAATTCACAAGTTCGCCCTGGCGGCCCTGAAACTCGGAAAAGACGCTATCGCGTTCGGCCTCGCGCACTTTCTGCAGGATCACCTGCTTGGCGGTCTGCGCGGAGATGCGGCCCAGCGCGTCGGTCGGCTTCATCTCGCGGATTTCTGTCCCTACCTCGGCGTTCTTGTCGATCTTTCTGGCGGCGGGAACGCTGATCTGCTTCAAAGGATCTTCCACGGCATCCACAACGTGCTTGACGCTGTAGATCTGAATATTGCCGGTGTTCTCGTCCAAGTCGGCGATAAGATCTTCCTGCGAGCGGAAGTGCTTGCGCGCGGCCGCGAGCATGGCGTCTTTCACCGCGTCGAGGACGATCTGCGGATCGATGCCCTTTTCCTTGCTTAGCATCTCAATCGACTGATAGATGGAAGCCACGTAAAAACCTCTTCAAATTCAAATTGGATCTCTTATCGCGTGTGGAAACTCGGCGAGTTACCACTCGAACTTCAAGTTCGCTTTTTGCACCTGTTCGAGCGGTATAGGCACCAGGTGGCCCGGCGCAAGTTCCAGCTGCAAAGTGCTCCCCGCGAATCCGGTCAGCTTGCCTTCCAAGCGCGTCTGGCCTTCGATCGGTTCGCGAATGGCCAGCCGGATTTTCTGCCCGACCACCCGCTCGAAGTCCCGCGGACGCGAGAGCTTTCGCTCGACACCCGGCGAGCTGACCTCCAGCGTGTAACCTTCGCCGGGAATTGCGTCCTCTTCATCGAGCAGCTTGCCCAGCCGCTCCGAGATGATTTCGCAATCGCCGTGAGTAACACCGGCAGGCTTGTAGATGAAAACGCGCAGCAGACGAGCCTTGCCGGCGCCACGCAACTGGACCTCGGCGATCTCGATGTCCGTGCCGGTGGCGGCCCGCTCGCTCAGCTCCGTGATTTTTTCCAATAGCCCGGTTGTGTCCGCTGCCGGCATTTGACCTCAACTGCAATAAAAAGGGCAACTGCAATAAAAAAGTGGGCTTTTCGCCCACTTTCCGTTTCGACGTTACGCCTCTATTAAACCACCTGAGGCACCGCTTCTGCAAATTTCCAACGCGCTTTGCGGAAACTACTTGCGTTCGGGCTGGAACAGCGCGAAAACGGCGCCCTGCGGATCTTTCAGCACTGACATGCGGCCTACATCTGGCATGCTTTGCGGCGGCATCAGAAACTGGGCGCCTGAACCTTTGGCTTTCCCGGCGACCGCATCGCAATCGGAAACCAGGAAGTAGATCATCCAGTGGGGCGGAATCTGCGGATTCCGGTATTGGGCCGGCGGAACGCCGCCAATGAACCCTTCGCCGCTCTTGATATGCAGGTACCCGGAGGGGTCCTTTTCTCCCGAGGCGATCTCCCAGCCGAACAAGGTGCTGTAGAACTGCTTGGCTTTATCGACATCCGCGGTGCTTAGATCCGCCCAACACACCGTCCCGTCTATCCCGGCGATTCCCACACCCGGATGGCTCTTGGGCTGCCAGACGGAAAAGACCGCTCCGGTTGGATCGGCGATTACCGCCATGCGCCCATGCTCCGCCACATCGAAGGGCCCGGCATGCACCTTACCGCCATGTTCACCGGCGCGACGCGCTGCCTCGTCGGCGCTCTCAACGGCGACATACACAAGCCAGTGTGGTGGCACATCTTGCGAACGCTGATCTGGTCGCAAGGTATAGCCTGCACCCACATCCCGCCCTTGCAGTTGGAACGTGGTATAGACCTCGCTTGGACCCATGGGGAAATCGTTGAAGGTCCATCCGAATAAAGAAGTGTAGAATTGCTTGGCTGCGGTCTGGTCTGTGGTTGCCAGCTCAAACCAGCAGAATGTCCCTGGAGCGTGTCGGTCAACGTTGGGCATAAATCGGAGTATACACATTTCCCGTTACTGGCGGGTGAAGGGCTGCCGCGATATGCGGACAGGCCGCTTTTTGCCAAACGAACGCGTTGCCTGGGGTCTTCGCCTCGCTGAGGAACGCGGGCTCATCGTTGCCTGGAGTCTTCGCCGCGCTGAGGAACGCGGTCTCGTCGTGACGGTTCGGGCGAACAGATGGCGCATTTTGCCGAACGGACTGGTTCTCAGGCGTTGTAGTCGAGGCGGTCTGCGAAACGAAGCCAACCGCTTGCTGACGCGCACGGTTCTGTTTGTGGCGGAAGAGCGTATCGAGGGCTTTGTGGAAGGCGCGGTTATGGATAGTCTGATAGCGGAGGAAGAGTGCTAACCGCCTCTCGTCGACACCTTCCGGGGTGAAACATTCGTTTTGCAGGCGGATAGCGCGCTGCTCGAGCCAATAGGATTGGGCGATTTCCTTAACGAGCAGCTCTTCAGTGGGGTTGGCAGGTTGATGCTGATCTATGAGAGCGTTCAGCAGGGCTTCGAAGGCGGCAGGATCTTCGCCGGGGATGATGATTTCGCCGGAGGCAAGGC
>JAVKSW010000220.1:0-5081 GCA_039583505.1 Bryobacteraceae bacterium
TTGTCCAGTTTCACTCCGCTCTGCTCGAAAAATACGCGTAGCTGTTCAAACCAGCGCAGCATGGCCTGTGCCGTATCGCCGCCCGCTTCGGAATAAATGTCGAAATGCGAAGTTCGAACTCGCGTCCAGCTCATGCCTGGCTTATTTGCCGGGGAGCACAGGCCCGCCGCCGCAACCGCGCCGAGCGCGCTCAATCGAACCCACCACTTCACGTCAAAACAATACCGTAGCGGATCGCGAAACTCAGCTTCCCGTCCAAGCTATGACGTCGATAGTCGCGAGGCAAAACGGTCGGAGTCGGATCCAACTTGCTCGTGTCCATGCTTGCGCTGCGGAAGAATGTTAGTAATTATTCACTTGTTCGGAGCTTGAGGGGCCTGTGGCGGCCGAACGGGTTGGGCGTAGTATCCGGATCGTGTTTGGGCTTTGAGACCGGGGCGGCCGATCTTGACTTCGAGGGCATGGTACTCGTTGGGGCCGTCGGCGGGAGGAGCATCAAAGGAAAGAACGTAGTAGGCATTTGCGTCGCGAACGCAGGTTTCGATTTCCCCAGCCACGTTGTTGTTGGAGTTGAGGACGCGGCCTCCGCTTTGATAGGCAAAGACCTGCAGCCCGAGATCGCCGAGGAGTGCCTGCCTGGGCGAGATCACTCCCTTGAGGAATTGCTCATAATAGAAAGTTCGAAATCCGCCCGAGTCCAAGGTTCCCAACGGGTCCAAGCTGTACAGCGTGATGCGCGACTGTCGTAACTGAGTTGAGATGCCGACAATCGTATTGAAGATCTGCTGCTCGTCCTTCGGCGTCAACTGCATTTCGGGTCCGGAAAGCAGAGGCCAGCCGGGACTAACCCAGATCACGATCTTTCTCCCGGGTCGGTTTTGTTCCTGTTGGGCGAGTTGCACGACGGCGCGGACCGATAACTGTGAACGGTCAGCCGCGCCGTAAAATCCCTGCGATCTGCGAATGGTGCGCAGGGCGGTCTCATTGTGGTCGAGGTATGCGACGAGAGCGTTCCCGTCGCGAGAAGGCGCGCCCTGCAAGTTGAGTCCGAAATCGGAGAAGAACGCGAGGGATACCGGGAGGGCGAGCTTTCCGCCATCTTGCCGCAGAAACTTGTCTATCTGCTCGCGCTCATAGCCCACGTTGTTGAAGGATGTGTTCACTGAATCGACGATCAGAATGATTTCTACGGGCGCAGCAGCGGCGGGGCCGTCGATCGCCTGGAAGGAGAGAATCTTGCGCGCTTGTTTGTTGTCGAAAACCGTGAAGTCCTGCTGCTCGAGGCCGGAAACGGGTCTTCCGGATTTGTCGTTGGCGACCACGTCGAGTGTGATGTGGGTATCCGAACTTCCTTGCTGGGCGATTTCTAGTACGGGAACAGATAACGAGAAGAGACACATCCAGAGCAGGCAGCGGAGATTCACTTCAGTTAATCCTCAACCTCAAGGTACCGCTACGCTGGCGGTTTGGCTAATGGGGCGGCGGGAAGTTACTGTGCTTTGCCGGGCTATCTACTTTTTGGGATTGATCATGATGTGCGCACCGGCAGTGCCGGGGAACATCAGCCACGGTGCGTTCTCGCTGGGCTTCGTTGACAGTCCGGTGGATTCGGGCGTAGCGAAAGGCAAATAGATGACCCATCGCCGGTAGGGGTCCGTCACTGTACCAGTGGTGGGGTCGAAAGCGCTGCCAGTGAGAACGTAAAGCGTTCGAGGCGCGCGAGGGAGTGCGAGCTTTCCTTCAGTAACTTCCTTCCAGCGGATCTGGTTGCGCTGCTGCCCGGTAATTTTCTGAGCCAGAAGTTCACGGCCGCGC
Source organism: Bryobacteraceae bacterium (assembly GCA_039583505.1). Taxonomy (GTDB): domain Bacteria; phylum Acidobacteriota; class Terriglobia; order Bryobacterales; family Bryobacteraceae; genus Bog-105. The sequence continues at coordinate 1,816 of JAVKSW010000220.1, forward strand.
GCCATGAAGGGTTCGAGATCCTTGTGATAACAGGCGACGCTGAAGGATGTCTTGCCTGGGTCATTGGCGATGCAGATCAGTTCGTTCTTCCCTTCGCGAAGCTTGACTAATTGGCCCTGCGCGTTGTAACCCAAGACAGCGGCGCCGTCGCGAAGGTCCGCGGGAGCAGCGAGGACGGCGGCGGCGATCTGGGTGGCAGGCGGTGGCACCTCGGCGGCAAAGAGCGCCGAGGCGAGGAGCATAGTCGAAATCGTGAATATGGTTTTCATATGGAGCGATACGCTCCGGAGAGTGCATCGCACTTACGTTATCATTTCGCCACAGCCGGGCTCGGTGCGGATTCACGCTACACTGTTCCCTATGTATCGGAAGCCCACTGCAATCCGTTTTGCCGCGACCCTGGCGTCGCTCCTCTGTTTCTGTGCAGTCGCGTCTGCTACCACGGTTACGTTTGACACGATTAGCAACGGATCTTCTGTTCCGAATGGATTCGGCGGCTTGAACTGGTCGAACTGGACTATCGAGGACTATAGCCAGAGCCCGTTCACGTATACCGGCTACGAGACATTCGATTCGGACGGGTACACGCACACGGCGTATCTGTATGGAGATGGAAACCAAACAGTTCTGGGAACAATCACGAGCGGTTCTCCCATCGTGATCGATTCGCTGTTGATGGATGCAGCATGGCGAAACGACGTGACACTGACGCTCCAAGGCTTTTTGCACGGAACTCTGGTGGACTCCACCTCTTTGCTACTGGATACGGGCTACGACTGCACGAGCAGCAGCAGTTGTACGGCTGACGGAATGGCTCCCGCTTCGATCGCTCTGGGGTGGGATGTTGACGAGCTGCAGATCCAGGGAACGGGAGGAAGCGGAGGAATCGGCACGTACGAGTTTCCATTGGCGCAGCAATCGCATGTTGTCCTGGCGGCACTCAATTACTCAAACGCTCCTGAACCCAGAACGGTTCTGCTTGTATTTATCGGAGTTGCGGCGATTCTTTTCGCGAAGCGGCTCCTGCGGCTGAGAATCCCGGCGCAGGGATAGCGGATAGCTTACCAGCGGCGTGCGAACGCGCTTACGTCGTGCAAGTCAGGAAGAAGTTACTTGACCTTTCACGCGTCCTGTCCTATAAGTATTTCAAGTCTGGGTGGCGGCCGGGTTAGACGCTTCTCTCGGAAATGTCGAGGAAGGTTCAGGTTCGCTATGAATTCAGGGCACATCAAATATTTTGTAATCTGCAGCATTGTTGCGTGCGCTTCCGGGCGCGTGTGGGCGCAAGCGTCTATTGGGGGGAAGTCAGCGATCAGCAGTTTATGGGGAAGCTGCTTTCAGAGAAGTAGCTGGCTCGATGGGCAACAATGCAGGAACTAGCGATTGACGATGGAGACGCGGAACGGCGGTTTACTCTTCTCCGACGGCTCGATTTCGAACGTCTGCTGCGTTTTTGAAGGGTCGTAGTCGCGCCAGAGCCAAGTCATTTCAGCAGGGAATTCGGCTGCACCGTGCGCCGAGTTGTGGGTGCCCGCCCCGAAGCTTAAATGGAAATCGTATTGTTTGAGCTTCAGCGCATTCGCGAGCCGGATATTGGCTAACGGCCAGCTTCCATAGTTGCTGTTTTCCTGGTCATGGGAGCCATCCTGAATCCAGACGCGAATGTTGCGGCGCGGCTCGCGCAGCACCTTTTCCGGGTAGTCCTGACCGCCATCGGGATTGGCCGGGTTTTCCTTCCACTGAATGCTGGTGAAGCTGCCGATCCAGCTAATCACCCGGCTGAACTGTTCGGGCATTTGCCAGGCGGCATTAAAGGCGCAGATGCCGCCGGAGGAGAGGCCCGTAATCGCGCGGCTGTACGCGTCCTTTCGGATGTTGTATCTGGCGCTTACTTCGGCCAGGATTTCGTCGCGCAGAAATCGCGGATAGCGATCGCTGACCGTATCGTATAGAGTGCTACGCATGGAATCTTTCAAAGTCCGATTCCATTTGCTGGAGTACGCCTTGACGAATTCGTAGGTGGGAGTACCGGGCGAGTCGCTGACATCTCCGGGGTTGATGAACACGCAGATCATCACCGGAATAGCTTTTTGCGCAATCAGGTTGTCGATGACATCGAGTGCGGGATTATTGCCGTCGCGCTTGATGTATCCGGCGCCGTCCTGAAAAACCATGAGCGCGGCGGGGCTCTTCGGATCGTACTGAGCGGGCACGTAGATCCAGTATTCGGTTTTCATGCCGTCGTAGATTTTGCTGGTGTGACCGACAGGCCCCGACAGGTTGCCAGAAGGTACGCCCGGTTTGAGATAGGAGAGCGGCCCAAAGGCCGGGACATCCAAACGGCCGCCAAACGTTTGGCCATCGACGATGTAATGAAAGCCGTGCAGCGTTCCGAGTTCGGGAATCCGGGCGATCGCGTACCACAGGTGCGTGCCGCTCAGAGGATGCATTGGCGGGCCGGGTGCCTGGTCGATAACGAGCTGGGGCCTGGAGGCCGCGTCCGTAACGAAGAAGAAGTCAGATCCATGGCCAGCCCACGCCGATCCGGCTTTTAGTTCGGAAGCAGGAAAAGTTGCCGCGATCGCTTGCGGAAGCGTGGCGCTGTTGGACCTGGCGAGCTCGATCAATTGAGGAGCGGTCATTCTATCTGCCGCGAATGCGGAGGAGATCAGAAAGAGGGGGAGCAGTATTAGTGTTCGTCGCAGAATGTAAGTACGTTAGCACGTAGCAGGGACGGTCATCGGTATATGATCGTGCCGGAATGCTTAGATTGATCTTTTCTTTGCTCCTGGTTGTTTCGCTGGGTGCCGGCGCGCAGGAGTTAGATACCGCGATCGTGAACGGGCGTGTGATGGATCCGGAAACCGGGCTGGACGCGCTCCGCAGTATCGGAATCAAAAACGGGCGTATCGCCGCAGTCTCTGAAGGCGTTCTGAAGGGGAAGACGACGATCGACGCCAAGGGCCTGGTGGTCTCACCTGGTTTCATCGATTTGCACTCGCATGGCCAGACGCCGGAAAATTACCGGTTCAAAGCGCGCGACGGCGTGACGACCGCTCTGGAGTTGGAGGTGGGCGTGTGGCCTGTGAACAAGTGGTACGCGGCACGAAGGGGCAAGGCGCTGATCAATTTCGGCGCAAGCAGCGGACACATTCCGGCGAGCATGGCGGTTATGCACGATCCCGGCGGCCTGCTGCCTCGCGGCGCAACGGCGAAGCGCGCGCCGATACCTGAGGAACAGCGCCAGATTCTGGCAGACATCAAGC
>JAVKSW010000221.1:0-5079 GCA_039583505.1 Bryobacteraceae bacterium
CGCTCTCATACATAGTTCGGAAGTGAGGCAGGAGAAGCGCGTAGGTGGTGGCGTCTTTACTAATTCGAAACTCGGTCGCTTCTTTGGTGAGGCGGAACTCGCGAAGGGCGGTCTGATCAGGAACCACGTAACGGAATGCGACGGCGTCATCATACACGCGAGCTTCTACGCTAAGCTTGCGGCCTGCGCCCGTGGGTTCTTCCAGATCGAGACGCAGTGCGTTGTAGTGGTTGCGGACCGTGCTGCTCTTGCCGGTCACCAGGCGATATTGTTCGTCCACTTGCGAGGGCGTTTGCTTCAGGATGGCGACGCTCGGGCCTAGCGGGCGCTGACCTTGCAGATCGAGTTCAAGCGCTGAACGATCGATGAGCGGCTTGCCGCGGAAGGTGACGGCGTAGACAAGCTGGCCTGCCGCGGAAGGCGGATTGGTTGGGGCGACCTCAAATGTAAGGGCGAGACGCCCGTCGGGCGATTGCACTACCGCGGCGGATTGAGCGAGAAGAGTGGCTGGAGTGGTGACGGCAAAAAGCAGGAGACAGGCGAGCGGACGGGGGCGCGTGGGCATCCTTGCATTCATATCACGCGATTAAAACATCAGCTTCAAGGAGAACTGGATTTGCCGCGAGTTATTCGCCGTGCGGTTGATCTCGCCGAAACCTGATCCCTTGATCGTGTTCGCCGGGAGGCCGAGGTTGACGATGTTGAAGAGGTTGAAGAACTCGGCTCGAAATTGGATATCTGTCAACTCGCGGCCGGCTCGGGTTGCCAGCGGCGTGTCTTTGATCAGCGCGAAATCGAAATTATAAAGCGCTGGGCCGCGAAACGTGTCACGGCCCAGAGTGCCGAATACGCCCTGATTCGGACCGCTGCCGCCTGGAACATCGATGGGGATTGTAAAGAACGACGCGTTGTCGGGTCCGAGGCCGAAGTAGTCTTCCCGAACCTTGCGGCTGGTGGACAGATCCGGTTGGGCAAGTTGATCGGGCCGATCGACACCATTCGATCCAACGCCGGTTTGCTGTACGCCGGAATAGACCGTGAACGGGGCGCCGCTGAGCAAGGTCGAGACGCTGAGCAGTTGCCAACCGCTAGTCAGCTTATGCCCGAGAGGCTGCAGCAAGGATAACCGCTCGGCATGCAGATCCTGAATTGCGCTGAGCGTGAAGGCGTGCGCGATGTCGAACGTGGACGGACCTTTCTCCGCACGCGTGTCGAAGGGATTCTGAGGCCAAGCTTGCGCTACCGCCCCCGCGGCGCCACTGACGAATCCGCCGATAACCGTACTCACGTCATCCAGCGACTTGGACCAGGTATAACTGGCCTGGATGTCGGGGCCCCCATGCGGAACGGTTCCCTGTAGCGATGTTTGCAGCGAGTGATAAGTGGAATGGGAACGGTTGGTCATCAGCATTTCCGTGCCGAAGCCGCCGATGGCTTGTCCCGATGGGTTGAATTCCGTGTACGGCGCGAAGCCCGGAGCGGCTCCTGAATAGCCGTTTGGAAAATTGATGGCGGGAAGGCTCACTCCCGCGGTTCCGACGTAAGCGGCATTGGCGGTGAGGCCGCTGAACTGGCGCTCCAGGGCGGCCGTCCAGGTTCCGAGATAGGCGTTACGGAAATCCTGCGAGATCGCGTTCACATTCAGTGGCGTGATCTGGTGACCAGGATTCAGGGCGGCGATGCCGCGCTCGAAGCGGTCAATATCCCAGACGGTATTCGGCGGCACGGAATTGGAGTTGTTATTGGCGAGGATATTTGTTCCCGCGGGTGTAAAGACGCCGGGCAAATCCTGCGGCGTGATCTTCGTGCCAAAGAGAAGAGGCGCGCCGGAGGAAGCGGTCAGACGAGGGTAATCAACGTAAGGCGCTGCCCCGGTCAGCAGGTTATCTTGCCAGATATTGGGAGGTATGGTCGTGATGCCTCCGCCCACTCTGACCCACAGGTGCTGCGCCGCGAGCCAGGCGACGCGAACGCGCGGTCCCCATCCGTTCGCGTTCCACTCGTAACCGGGTTGCGGATTGATGAGGTACTGCTGCTGTGTGCCGTTGGGGCCGCTGGTGAAGGACACACCGGCGGTTCGCTTGGCTCGCTCGCTGATCGGCCAATAGAGTTCGTATCGAAGCCCGTAATCGATAACGAAACGGCTGGAGACTTTCCAAGTGTCCTGGATGTAGAAATCGACGTTGTAACGCGATATCGCGGCCACACCGATCTGATCTCCTTGCGGAAAACTGGGCGGGGCGACGGCGACGGTGTACGCGAACGCGCTGCCGGTCAGCAACGCGGTCAGGGTGTCAGGAAGCGGAGAGCCGGTCGCAATGTGGTGCGCGCCCGTAGCGGACGTTATGTTCACGGGCGAGTAGGCCGTGCCTCCGCCGAACGTATATTGACCGTTGGGGGCGGTACCGAAATACGTGGTATCGCGATTGGCGCGAAACTCAGCGCCCGCTTTGACCGAGTGCTTGCCCTTGGTCCAGGAGAAATTCTGGCGTCCTTCGAAGAGATTGCCGTAAGACGCCATCACCGAACCTCCGGGGGCATTGAACGGTTCGTACAGACCGTCGCCAAAGATGAGAGCGGGATCGGTGCGATCGGGCGTGGGGAATGAAGGGGTGGTCCGCGTGACGCTGAGCGACGACTCGGAAGAAAAGTTCGACGTGGGCGTACGGGTCCAGGTGAGGACCGCGTTGCGCTGATGATCGACATAGAGCACCCCGAAGTTTCGGTCAATGGCGGTCTGATCGGGATTGGTGGTCGGACCGGTGAGGTTGTCGATCGTGACGCGTGCAAACAAGGAATCTTTGTTCGAGAGCTTGTGATCCAGGCGGAATGAAAACTGATCCGCGTCGGTGGTGACGTTCGACGATGTGGCATACGTGCGAGCGCCGAACGGACCTTGCGGGTCATTCGGCAGTGGATATCGATCGATCAATGCTGCGATTTGCGGGTTCACGGGCACGAGCAATGTGTCGCCCGGAAAAGCAGTCGTGTCGCGGCCGGCGCGCTCTCCCGCTGTCGGTACCGGCAGAACCTGCGTGGTACCGAGCACCTGCCGGAATCCCTGATATTCCGCGAAGAAGTACGTTTTGCCCGTGCCGTCGTAGATGCCGGGTATCGAGAGAGGACCTCCGAGGGTAAAACCGAACTCATTGCGGCGAAACGGGGGAATGCGCCCCGGACTCGCGATCGAGCGGCGGTCAAAGAAGTTTCGTGCGTCGAGAGAGGAGTTGCGAAGGAACTCAAAAACTGATCCGTGGAATTGATTCGTTCCGCGGCGCGTGACGATATTTGTAAACCCGGCGGCCCCGCGACCGATTTCCGCCGGCATCCACCCCGACAAAGATTGAATGTCCTGGACGGCGTCCACATTGAAGTTAGTAAAGGTTGCGCCGCCCATCTCGGGATCGCTGATGTCGGCGCCATCCATGGCGAATACCGCCTCTACGCCGCGTTGGCCGTTGACGGCGAACTGCTGCGTGAAATTGGTTGCTCCGTTTGCATCCGTCATAGTGCCTGCCGCGAGAAGAAGTAGCTGGCTGAAGTCGCGCTTGTTCAAGGGGATCTCGGAAACGGAGCGGGCGGAGAGATCTTTGCCTTCGCCCGGCGATGACGCGCCGCCGGCAGGTGACGGATTGGGAGCCATGTGAAGCGAAATGCCGCCCCGATCTGAAATGACGATCTCCGCCGAGCGCGAGGTTGGCAGATCCAGCGGCTGTGGATAAGAGATTTGACGATTCCGAACATGAACAGAAAGCTTGTAGCGGCCCGGTTGTATCGACGCGAAGCGATATTTGCCGTCGGCGCTGGTGGTGGAGGAAAGAGTCACGATCCCGGACGATAATTCAATGACCGCTCCGGCGACCGCGGTTCCGGATTGAGTGCGCACAACGCCATTCCATCCCGAGGAGGTAGCGGGTTGGGGCCAGGAAGCAACGGCAAACAGCACGAGCAACAGGGCGGCACGCACTTTCGCAGGATACCGTCGCGCGACATCGCGGGAAGCTGGAGAGGCGCCTGGCCTGGAATGTTCCGTGATAGAACTGAGGAATCCGAAGTCCGGCCAAAGAGGTGACCTATCCCTAGCAGCGCTTCACTGACGCGTATGGGCAGTTCGCGGGAGGTTGCGCAGGCGGTTTCGTCGAGCCGACGGGATTTTCTGCGCACCGTGACAGGTGCGACCGCGGGGACTGCGTTGTTCGGATTTGCTCCGCGGCTTGGAAGGGCGATGCCGGGCGGCAAGAAGACAGTGGTGGTCACCTTCGGAGGAGGCGCGCGCGACGAAGAAACATTCATGCCGGAAGGGCAGGAGAACATTCCGCACCTGTTGAATGAATTAATCCCACAGTCGACATTCTTTACACAGGTCGTGAATCGCGGGATTCTGGGACACTACGTGGCGACGGCCAGCCTGGCGACGGGCGTTTATGAGACCTTCAACAACTTCGCCGCGGTGCCGCCGGACCACCCGACAGTATTCGAATACTTCCGCAAAGATCTGAAACGGCCGGCGACGGACGCCTGGGTGGTGGCTCCCAGCAACGGCTTCAATCGTATTGGCGAGAGCGGGCATCGTTCCTACGGATCGGGCACGGGCGCGGGGGTGATTTTGCCGAAGCGCTTGCTGGCGGCGGCTTTGTCTTCGTCAGGGGAGGGCCAGTATGAACACCTTCTGCGGGATAACTACGAGACTCCGCTGTATACGCCGAAAATCGCGGGAAGCGAGATCGAGCTGCGCCAGATGGCGGAGATCCTGAAGCTCTCGGTGAGCGATTTCACGGCGCATGCGCGAAGTCTGGCGAGCCCCGATGAACTTTCGGTTTACATTGCGCGGCAATTGATGCGACAGCTGGCGCCGAGCATGCTGTGGATCACGCTGCATGACATCGATATTGCACACTCGGGAACATATTCGCTCTACCTCAACGGAATTCAGCGGTCCGACAGGCTGTGCGCGGAGCTATGGAACACAATTCAACGCGAACCGGAGTATGCGGGGAAAACGACCATGTTTATCCTGCCGGATTTCGGCAGGGATTCCGATGGCGATCCGGGAGGCAACGGGTTCCAGCACCACCGTAC
>JAVKSW010000222.1:0-5063 GCA_039583505.1 Bryobacteraceae bacterium
CAACGTTCTGGACATCGTCGATTACGTTCTGGTGATGAGCGTGAATCCGGGGTATGGGGGGCAGACATTCATTCCGAACTCCTTGCATAAAGTTCGTGAGTTGTGCCGGTATCGCGAGGAACGGCGACTGAAGTTTTTCATCGAAATCGACGGTGGCGTGGGACAAGAAAATATTGCGGATGTGGCGCGGGCGGGGGTAGATTGGGTGGTGGCAGGCTCGTCGGTTTTTCACGCGCCGGACGCTGCCGAAGCCCTCCGCGAGATGCAGCGCATCGCCGAAGAAGCAATCTCAATCAAGGTGTAAGTCACATGTTTGTTGGTCAATTATTGCCGAAACGGACGGTCCTCAGAGAACGCGCGCACCGCGACACGAAGGGTACACATCGCGCTACAGCATGCGCTATAACGCTGATCGCGGCTCTCTCGTTAGGGCTTTGCGCCTCTTGCTTCCATAAAAAATACGAAACGCCAATCACCAAGAATACGCAACAGCCCGACAAGGTGCTGTTCGATCAAGCCGTGAAAGATATCGAGCATGGGCGCTACGAGGTGGCTCGCATTTCGCTGCAGACGCTGATGAATACGTATGAATCGAGCGAGTACCTGGCGAAGGCGAAGCTAGCGATCGCGGATAGCTGGTTCCGCGAAGGCGGCGCGAACGGGATGGCGCAGGCCGAGGCGGAGTATAAGGATTTCGAGCTGTTTTATCCAAACATGGAAGAAGCAGCCGAGGCTCAGAACCGGGTGTGCCAGATCCATTACAAGCAGATGGAGAGGAGCGACCGGGATTGGACGCAGACGCTGCGGGCCGAGGACGAGTGCCGGCAGTTGCTGGTTCAGTATCCGAACAGCAAATTCGCTCCACAGACGGCGCAGCTCTTGCGGAACATCCAGGAGAGCTTGGCCGAGCACGAGTTTGTAGTGGGCAATTTCTATTGGCGGCGCGATATGAACCCAGCGGCTGCCAACCGGATGGCGGCGCTGGTAGATCAATATCCGCTCTACAGCAAGGCCGGAGAGGCGCTGTACGAGGCAGGCGATTCCTATTCGAAAATGGGGCCGCGCTTCCGGAAGCAGGCCGGAGAGATGTTTTCGCGGATCATTCGCGAATACCCGCTGAGCAACCGGGCAGACACCGCCAAGAAGCGATTGGAGGACTTGGAAATGCCGGTGCCTTCGGTAGACCGCGCGGCCTACGATCGTGAGAAATACGAACTGGCGAATTACCGGAAGCCGAGCATTATGGCGCGATCGAGCAGTTGGCTGCATAGTAATCCCGACGTAAGTCACGCAGCGAAATCGGGAGCGCCGACTATGACGGATCCGAAGCCCACCATCCCGGCGAGCATTCCGATTCCAGTGAATACCCAAACCGCGAGTACAACGGCTTCCGGCGCGAGCGGCACAACGGATGTGACCGCCACGACGGTGAGCGGCAACAGCACGTTGGACAAGAAGCCGGATGCACGCAGCAGCGGCGGTACCGCGCAGGCGGCGAGCGACCAGCCGCCGCAACCTTTGCCCACCAATCGGGATAAAGAGCTGAAGGAAATGCGCGCGAGGCAGGCCAAGATGCAAGCGAAATTAGAGAAGAAGAAGAAAAAGAAGCAAGAGCACCAGAAGGCTTCGCAATCGCAGCCGAGTCAAACTCCGGCGCAGACCGACCAGGCGCCGGCATCCACGCCTGGGGCTGCCAACCTGAAGAGCACGAATCCGCCGACGGTACAATGAGCCGCATCCTGCTGGCCGATGACAGCCCGCAAGCGCTGCGTCTGGCCGAGCAGATACTCACCAAGCAGGGCCTGGAGGTGGTGAGCGTGAGCGACGGCGCAATCGCTCTGCGGCGGCTCAGCGATGTAAACCCGGACCTGCTGATTACCGACGTATACCTTCCCACCAAGAGCGGTTTCGATTTGGCGCGATTCCTCAAGAGCCAATCCGAATACCGGCACGTGCCGGTGATTTTCGCGGCCACGCCAGCGGATGAGTTCGATGAACAGGATGCGAAGAACGCGGGCGCGGACGCGATCTTACGCAAGCCGTTCGAAGCTTCGGCATTAGTGGGCGCGGTCCAGCGGTTGCTGGGTGAGAGCGCGGCGGCGCGCACGAACGGAAAACCGGACGGTACCGCGGGGCTGGACCGGAGCAGCATTCGAGCGGCAGTCACTTTGGCGCTGGATAGCGCCATGCCGGCCTTGATCGATGAGCTGACGGAGCGAGTGGTGCTGGCACTATCGAATAGAAGCGAGTCCGATAGTGGTAGCTTGTCGCCGCAGGTTCGTTCGCATTAGGCAACCGGGTCCCTGCGGTCGCGGCTTCGGTTTGGCGGGCGAGAGTCACTCACGTTTTCCCAGGTCGGCGCAGAGATGCAGTTCAACCCCGGTGTTCAGCTCGGTGAATATGCTCGGGCGTCCTACTATGGGAGTTAACAGACCCCATGCCAGACAACAGTTTCGACGTCGCTTCCAAGATCGATCTCAATGAGGTATTGAATGCCGTGCAGCAAACCTCGAAAGAGGTGCAAACGCGCTATGACCTGAAGGACAGCAAATCCTCGGTGGAGCTGAATGAGAAAGACCACAAGATTTTGCTTGCCAGCTCGGACGAATACAAGCTCAAGGCCGTGACCGAGATTCTGGGGCAGAAGCTGGTGAAACGGAATGTGCCTTTGAAAGGGCTGGAATACGGCACAATTACGCCAGCTTCGGGAGGCAGCGTGCGGCAGGAGATCACGCTGCAACAGGGCATCCCGATCGAGAAGGCGCGGGAGGTCGTCAAGACGCTCAAGGACAGCAAGCTGAAGGTGCAAGCGAGCATTCAAGGGGACGTGGTGCGTGTTGCGGGCAAGGATCGCGACACGCTGCAGCAGGCAATCGCCGTGCTCAAAGGAAAAGATTTCGGCATCGACGTGCAGTTCACGAATTTCCGCACGAACTGATGCCGCGGCGCATCGAGAGCTTGTTCCTGGCCGGGCCCACGGGCAAGCTGGAGGCGCTGCTCGAAGAACCGGAAACAAACGCCGCGGTGGAAGCGGCAGTGGTGTGCCATCCGCATCCGCAGTTCGGCGGAACCATGCATAACAAGGTGGTGTACCGGCTGGCGCGAGGGCTGCGCAGGTCGGGTTGCGTGGTGCTGCGGTTCAATTTCCGCGGAGTGAATTTGAGCGAAGGCGAATACGGAGACGGCCTGGGAGAGGCGGAAGATGCGGCCATGGCGCTCACCGAATTACGGCAGCGCTACCCGGAACTGCCGCTGCTGGCGGCGGGCTTTTCGTTTGGATCGCGCGTGGCGCTGCGGCTGGCGTCACGCGAAGAGGCGATCCGCCGCGCTGTGGCTGTGGGCTTCCCGACGCGCGTGCTGGAACGCGATTTCGTGTACCAGGTGCACGTGCCGAAATATTTTGTGCAGAGCACGCAGGATGAGTTCGGGCCACGGACGGAGCTGACCCAATTTTTCGAAACTGTACCGGAGCCCAAACAGCTCAACTGGGTCGCGGCCGGGGATCACTTTTTCCGCGACGGATTGGACGAGTTTGAAGCGGTGATTGAGCGGATTGGGCGAAACCGCTAACGCTAGGCCTGGCGCATCTGGCGTTCGACGATGCGGGCAGCGCGCTGGCTGATGAGGTCGGCTACCTTACCAAGCAGCGTGGGGAGATCCTCCGGTTTGATCAGAACCGGGCGGTCGGGATCGGGGTGCGAGTTTTGCGAGGTAGTCAGAATGGCGGTGGCCGGCTTGTAATGCATCAGGTTCGCATGCTGAAGCACTTTCAAGCCGGCGGCGGCGGTTTCCATTTGCAGGTCGCTGACCACCAGTTCGTACTGGCGCTCGTCCAGTTTGCCCACTGCTTCGGCGGCAGAAGCGGCTGAATCCACACGGTATCCGCCCGCTTCGAGAACGGCTTTAAGCGTCAATCGCGAGGTGACATCGGAATCGACCAGCAGGACTCGCGCGAGCTCCAACTCCTTACCCGGCGGCTTACGGAGAGTGGCTAACATGCGCGCATGGCGTTTCCCGAGTTCAGTGTAAACGAAAAAGCGCGAAATCCCTATAGTTGTTTTGTGAATTCAGGCGGCGAATACGCGGTCAAAGATGCGGTCGATATGGCGTAATTGGCGATCTGTGGAAAACGCCCGATTAAGGTCATTTTCTTTTAAATAGTGCTGAATACGTGGGTCTTTTTCGATCGCGGCGCGGAAATCGCCTTCCTGCTCCCAGGCCTGCATGGCATGTGCTTGCACCAGCTGGTAGGCCTCTTCGCGCAACATCCCGGCGGCGGCGAGATCAAGCAACAGTTGGCCGGAAAACACAAGGCCGCGCGTTTCGTCCAAGTTACGCCGCATACGGTGAGCGTTCACGCGCAGGCCGGCGACCAGCCAAGTGGTCTTGGCGAGCAGATAATCGATCAGGATGGTGGAATCCGGCAAGATGACGCGTTCGACGGAAGAATGTGAAATATCCCGCTCATGCCAGAGCGCAACGTTCTCAAAGGCAGCCTGCGCGTTGGCACGAACCACGCGCGCGAGGCCGCAGATCTGCTCCGCCGTCACGGGATTCCGTTTGTGCGGCATGGCGGAGGAGCCTTTTTGACCAGCGGCGAAGGGCTCTTCGGCTTCCCGCACTTCGGTGCGCTGCAAGTGCCTTATTTCGAGGGCGATCTTGTCGAGGCTGGAGGCGATGCCGGCGAGCGTGGCGATGTACTGCGCGTGCAGGTCGCGAGACAGGACCTGCGAACTGATGGGGGCGGCGCGCAAGCCGAGACGCGCGCAGATACGTTCTTCGGCTTCGGGGCCGATGTGCGCGAGTGTACCGACGGCGCCCGAGAGCTTGCCGACGCGCATCTCTTCGGCAGCTTGGGCGAAGCGGCGGCGATGGCGCTCGATCTCATCCCACCAGAGGGCGAGCTTCAAGCCGAAGGTGATGGGCTCGGCATGGATACCGTGCGTGCGGCCAATTTGCAGGGTGTGTTTGTGCTCGAAGGCGCGGGTTTTGAGCGCTGCGGCAAGCTCTTCCAGGTCGCGCGCAATGCGTTGCGATGCTTCCTTGATTTGCAGCGCTTGGGC
>JAVKSW010000223.1:0-5060 GCA_039583505.1 Bryobacteraceae bacterium
ACGTTTGAAACGAGACATCCGGGTCCCTCCTCGCCGCCTGCAAACCGTTTAGTTTGAGTGGCGAACTATAGACGCGCCCGTCCGAATAGTCATACAATCTTTTGTGCCTCGCCGTATTTTGTCGGTGAACGTCGGGCAGCCCCGTACGGTGGCGACCGCCGATCGCGCCGTTCTGACGAGCATCTTTAAGTCGCCAGTGGGGGGCAGAGTGCGGCTGCGTGGGTACAACCTGGAGGGGGATCGCCAATCCGACCTGAGTGTGCACGGGGGCCCTAATAAGGCCGTCTATCTCTATCCTTACGAGCATTATCCGTATTGGGCAGAGCAACTGGATGGCACGCACCTGCCATTTGGCGCGTTCGGCGAGAACCTGACCAGCGAAGGCATGGAGGAAGAGACCGTGCACATCGGCGATCAATTCCGCATCGGATCGGCGGTGTTGCAGGTCGCGCAGCCGCGCATGCCGTGCTTCAAACTCGCCCTGCGATTGAACCGGCCGGACATGGTGAGGCGGTTTTGGAACAGCGGCCGTTCAGGAATCTACTTCTCCGTCGCCGAGGAAGGAGAACTGGGCGCCGGTGACGCAATCGAGCAACTTGCGCGCGATCCGGAACAGGTCAGCGTGGCCGATGTGGTGCGCCTGTACAAAGGTGAGGCGACGGACCCGGACTTGTTGGCACGCGCCCTGCGAACGCCGTTGGCCGGGAGTTGGAAGACAGAGCTACGGGCGCGCCGGGCCGCTATCGAAGAGCTGCCGGATTAAAACTAGCTACTTCAGAGACCGATGAGAAGCGTAAAGAGAGTACCGGCATTCCTGACCTTGTCCGACGCCAGCCGCTTACCCGCAACCAGCCAAGCCCAGCGGATCTGGAGGCTGTGCGCCAAATCAGTCCGCGTGAGCGCAGGCTCTACATCACCCTCGCGGTAGTCCTCGGCGTGAACCTTCTCGTCATCTTCGGCCTGCTGACCTTCTTCGCCCTCGCGCTCCACAAATAGCAAGCCGCCGGTCGCCAATTGGTGCGCGACAATGGCGAGGAATGAGATCGACCTCCTCGCGGCTGTTGTATTGGGTTCTCTTCCTTTACGCCGCCGTGAGCATGACCTATTACATCGCCGGCACTCTGGCGCTCCGGCAGGAGTTCTTCCATGGTGCGCTACACGCCGAAGCGCCGTTCGATTTCGACCAGGGGCGGACCATAACGAATGCCGGGAAACGCGCCCTGCCTCCAGGAATTACGAAAGGCGATCTGCTGGAAAGCCTGAACGGAAGCGATTACACCGGCCGCGCGCAATTCAATGACTTTCTGAGACATGCCCGACCCGGAGATCCAATGCAGGTGGTGGTACGCGGCGCAGACGGCCGGACGAAACAGGTTCCAATCACGCTACACGCATGGGAAAAGCCTGGTTGGACCTTGGGCGGGTACATCGCCTTCCTTACGCCGCTGCTTCTTGTGCCGTTGCTCAGTTTGATAGTCGGCTACTGGGTAGTCGCTGCCCGGCCGCGCGATCCGAACGCCTGGCTGGTCCTGGTGCTTCTGACCGTTCCCGAGGTGGGCTTCGGCAATCTCGATTGGAGGTTCTGGGGAGGCGCCTGGTCGACTCTGCTTGGCCTCTGGAATCTCATTGTTGAGCATGCCCTGTTCATCGCACTGCTATGGTTTGCCTTGTATTTCCCGGACCGCTGGCGCTTTGACGTGCGCTGGCCCTGGATTAAGTGGACACTCACGGCTGCCCTGGTCGTCGGCTTCGCCGACGAGTCATGGCTTGACAGCATTGACTATTTCGACGTGAGTGCTTCGGCTCCTCTCATTCTGCGAGCGCCGTGGATCGACGCGGCGATGGCGTGGATTGAGGTGATCTGTGTCGCGCTCTTCCTGCTCGCCGTCTTCGACAAGCTGCGAACCTCTACCGCGGATGCGCGGCGGAGGTTGCGAGTGTTGGCCGTGGGGAGCGCCGTTTCGTTGGGTGGAATGATGATTCTACAGGGTGTGCTTCCAACCCTGGGCGTCTCCTTGCCCGAAGGGCTGTTTCTCACCATAGTCGTTCCGCTGTTCATCCTGTTCCCCCTGACCTTGGCTTACGTCGTAGTGGTGCAGCGCGCGATGAACCTTCGCATCCTGCTGCGCACTGGCACCAAGTACCTACTGGCCAAAGCCACGCTGATCGTGCTGCAGATCGCATTCGTCGCCTTGCTCGTCTTTCGAGTCATCGTGCCGGCGATCGAAAGGCACCAGCGCGATAGCGGCATGTACAGCCTGCTCGTCGCCGGAGTGGTGGCCATTGTGTTTCGAGTCTCGGCCATTCGCCAGCGAATCAGTATCACCGCACGCCTGCACAAATGGCTCGACCGGAAGTTCTTCCGTGAGGCTTACAATGCCGAGCTCGTGCTGAGCGAACTTTCGGATGAAGCGCGCAGCTTCAGCGAACAAGGACCGCTGGTGGAAACTGTATCGCGCCGCATTTCCGAAGTGCTGCACGTTTCGCAAATCGCCGTGTGGCTGCGAGGCGCCAATGTCTTCCAATTGCGGGAAGCAATGGGGCTCAATTTGATGCGCCCGGTGTTGCTGCTCGAGACCTCCGCGACGGTCCAGAACCTCGCTCGCACAAACCGTCCGGCGACGGTGTATCGCGACCGTCCCGAGGAATGGCTCGAACAGGCCACGCCGGACGAAAGGAACGCTCTAGATGCCGTGAACGCCGAGCTATTGCTGCCCTTGCCCGGACGTGAGCACCTGATGGGCGTAATGGCCTTGGGACCCAAAAGATCGGAGGAGCCGTATACCTCAATGGACCTGCGCCTGCTGCAGTCCGTCGCCACCCAAACCGGCCTTGCGCTGGAGGTGAGCGCGCTGGCGCATTCGCTTGCGCAAGAGGCTGGACAGCGCGAACGCATGAACCGCGAAATAGAGATCGCGCGCGAAGTGCAGCAGCGGCTATTTCCCCAGCGTCTTCCGCAGATCCCAGGCGTAAGTTTGGCGGGAATGTGCCGACCCGCGCTGGGCGTGGGAGGAGATTATTACGATCTCATCGATTTGCAGGACGGCCGCATCGGCATTGCCGTCGGAGATGTCTCCGGTAAAGGCATCTCTGCCGCATTGCTGATGGCGAGCTTGCGTGCGTCGCTGCGAGGCATGACGCTCGAAGGCTCGAGCGATCTTGCCAAAACGATGAAGCAGGTCAACCGGCTGGTGTATGAGTCATCGGCCAATAATCGCTACGCCACGTTCTTCTTTGCCACCTACAATCCCGCAACCCGCGAGCTGCACTACGTGAATGCCGGACATAATCCACCGATGTTGATGCGGAGTCCGGCGAACGGTGCAGCCGACACTGTGCGCCTGGAAACTGGCGGGCTGGTGGTTGGATTGCTGCCGGTTGCGGAGTATGCGGAAGCGTACGTCACTGTTGAACCGGGCGATGTGCTGCTCACCTACACCGATGGCATCAGCGAAGCGATGACAGAAGAGGATGAGGAATGGGGCGAAGAACGCATGCTCGCGGCGGCCCAAGCGGCGCGAACCGGTTCCGCGGAAGAGATTCTCGACATTTTTCGCGCAGCCGACGAATTTACTGCCGGCGCAGCCCAGCACGACGATATGACCCTACTGCTGATGAAACTGGAGGCCAGCCGCGCAGTCTTGTGAACAGGGGGACAAGAACCCGAATGATGTCCATACGGTTAGTACCGCTATTCCTATCGACTTTGTGCTTTCAACCAGCCGCGTGGCCGCAAGACGTCCCGTCCGCGAACGACAGCAAAATGGTTCAGCTCGCAGGCTTCGATGTGAAGGGAACGCGCATCCCCGCGGCTTCCATCATTCGACTTTCCGGCTTGAAAGTGGGACAGCAGGTGAACCACACGATCATCAACGAGGCGTGCCGCAAAATCACCTCCACGGGTCTGGTGAAGTTGATCGATTATGGCTACGACGTTTCGTCGGGCAAGCCCGGCGTGGTGCTGTCATTCAACGTTATCGACGAATTGCCGTTGCTTCCGGCCAGGATCGTTCCCGATGCCGATGCGGACAAGATTTGGGGTTGCCTGCAAGCGGCGGATCCAATCTTCACTCGAGAAATGCCGAATACTAAGAACGCGATGAACTTCTACTCGGCCAATATTGAGCGGTGTATCGCGGCGCACGGCCAGCATGACGCATACGTAAAGGCGACCACGGCCTGCGACGCGAATGGAAAGGCCGAGCAGATCGTCTTCGACATCCGGCCAAGCAAACAGGCGCAAGCGTCGGTTCAAAAGTAGACTCGCCCACCCCGCGAGGGTTTCTAGTACCGTCGGCCTCTGCCTAACACAGTCCTGACGCTTTTTCCTATTGACAGGACGGGACTTTGGAAATAACATAACCGAAACACCACGCTGCTGTTGAACCTTTCCGAGGAGGGTTTTTCATGCGCTCTTTCATTCAGCGAGTTATGGCAATTCCGCTTTGGCGGGTGTGCCTGCTGGCGTCTCTTGTGTCCCCGGTCGTGCTCCTGGGGCAGGCTTCTTTGGGTAACGGCAATGTCACCGGGCTGGTCTCTGACCAGAGTGGTGCGGCCGTTCCCGACGCTACGGTTACGCTTACCGATACTTCCACAAACATTTCCGTGACGGCCCAGACCAACTCTGCCGGTCTGTATGTCTTTCGAAACGTGAACATTGGGACCTACAATCTCTCGGTCGAAAAATCCGGCTTCCGTAAGAGCATGATTGCCCAGCAACAGGTCACCACCGGAACCAACCTGAACCTGAATGTGACTCTCCAGGTGGGGTCCACGAACGAAACGATTGAGGTCAAGGACGTCGCAGGCGCGGAACTGCAGACGGAGAATGCCACCATGGGCACCACGCTCGGCGGCAACGCGATCTTGCAACTCCCCACGATCGGCCGGGACGTCTCCTCGCTTGTTTTTTATCAACCCACCGCCGCGCCGACGTTCAACGGCGCGGAAGGCAATACGACCAGTGGCAACATCGCCGGCAATCCAGCGGACCAGAACACCTTCCTGCTCGACGGCGGCCTAAACACGAGCGATCTCGATGGAGATAACGCCACGTATGT
>JAVKSW010000224.1:0-5057 GCA_039583505.1 Bryobacteraceae bacterium
CCGCTTCCGGGCACAGGGCAAGCGGGTATGGCCGGCCCCAACCCTTCCACCGACGGTAGGTGGGATGGCGGCGTAGGCAGACTGCCCCGCGGGGGAGTGCCATCGTTGCCCTTAACGGTACGCTGGGACAGCGCTCTCCCAATCCGGCAAGCCTTTGAGCGATTCCAACCCGGCGGTAAAGCCACGCCGCCGCCGTTTACCGCGGCTCAAGCGGAGAAAGACTATATCATTACCGTTCTGGGGCTGGTGCCCTCCGGCCGCTACAGAACGGCCGGGCAGCTTCCCACTCAATCGCGCAGCGATGAGACCGCGGATTCGAACTTCGACCCGCAGGATCCAGAGCAGATGCTCGAGGGCTTGATGGCCCAATCACGGCTCATGCCGCGAAACCAGAAAGCGATCCGGCCCGAAGACGTCAAGCTCGATCCCGCAACCGGAGCCCTCCATCTCTTCTTTCCTCGCACCCAAATCATCGACTTGAAAAACAAAGAAGTCACCTTCGCCACCCGTTTCGGATCGATGACTATCCAGAAGCAATTCCGCTTGAAGGATATGGTTTACAAAGGGAAGCTCGAGTTGTAACGCCCACCGCCTGGGTTTGATCTCCGATTGCTTCCGCGCAGGTCGTGAGTGACGCGGAGCATGTGCAGTCAGGTGGTTATGTCGCGACAGCCGCTTCGGATGGTGAACAGCAGGCAGGCGCCCAATACGAATAGTGACCATGCGGCTGGTTCAGGAACATTTCCTACCGTAAACGTTCCGTAAGAGTAGTAAAACTCGCCCTCATACACGCCGTTTAAAGTGATAGGCTGCTGGCCGAACGATGACGAAGTAACGCTTGCAGTGCCTCCTAGCTGCAGATACGATAATCCTGCTGACGTTTCAAAGCCCAATGTGACGGCGAGGTTGTCATTCCCGTCAACAGAAACCGACAGATAGCAACCGCGCTGAATACAGGCGGAATTGGTAGTTGAAACGGGAGTCGTACTGTAGTTCTCTCCTAAGTAAGACCAAGAACCGTAAAGCGCTCCTGCACCACCCGGCACGAGAGTGTCCTGAAACACTTGCAGGCCGGGAGTACATACCGGAGAAGTATGCGGCATTCCCCAATCCAGCCTGCCGCTGACGGGGTTACCTTGAAGATCTACAGACGTGAACGTGAGCATCGTGCCGGCCCCATAACCAGTGGAACCCGGATAAAAGCCGCAGTCCCACGATGCGGAGCCGTTCAGTTGCAGAGTGCTGGCAGATGCACAACCCGGTACGAGCAGTAAAACGCCGACGAATAGGCCTCTCAAATAGCGGTAAACACCCATTGAGACCGATCCGCTAATGCACACGGGACTGATGGCGCCAATCCATTTCATAACTTACCTCAGCTACGAAGCTGCCTCCTTACTACCGAAGTAGAAACTAATTCCACCTGATTAGTTTCGTAAGTACGAAGGACTAGCAGTACTGACCAGCTTCGCGTGTGATACAAGCACCTTACTATTTGGGGTTCCGGGGTCGCTAAACCGAAAAACCTGGCTTAACCTGATCGGCGCACCGGCGACTCCGAGCAATCTGGCTGTCAAGCATGTTACAGCATCATTGCGAGCGACGTGGAAAAGCGCGATAACGCGCGGATCAACGGGCGGGGATGGGTTCGTTCGCCGGTTGCGAGGAGGTGACTTCCGCCACCAGCCGCAGCACGTCATCCACATCGATTGGCTTCGAAATGAATCCATCCATACCGGCTTGAAAGCACCGTTCCCGATCGATGGGCAGCGTATGTGCCGTGAGTGCGTAGATCGGAATTCGAGAGCCCGCCGGTTCCGCCGCGCGAATCATTTGGGTCGCTTCCAGGCCATTGATGTCAGGCATATCCATATCCATCAAGACCAGGTCGAACATCTCCGTCTGAAACGCATTGGCTGCCTCCTTGCCGTTTGCCGCGGAGACGACGCGATGGCCGGCCGATTCCAGCACTTTAGTAATTAACCGCCGATTCACCGCGTTGTCCTCGGCGATCAGTATTGACAGATGCTTGGGCGCTGACGCCTGAGCCGCAGGGAGCACGTCGATGTTGGCGGACGTTTTCTGTTTCTGAAACCATGCGGTGAACTGGAATGTGCTGCCCGCGCCTAACTGGCTCTGAAATTCGATGGTTCCCCCCATCAGCGTCACCAGCCTGCGTGCGATCGCCAGGCCGAGCCCTGTCCCGCCGAACGTCCCGCTGGCCATCTGGTCAGGCCGGAATGGTTCGAAGATGAGCTGCCGCTTTTGCAGTGGGATCCCGATACCGGTATCCGCCACCGCGATGCGCACCAGAACCGCATCGCCCGATTTGGATTCAAGCACTGCGGAAAGCATCACGCTGCCGGTGGTCGTGAACTTCACGGCGTTATCGAGGAGATTAAAAATGACTTGCCTGAGACGCGTGAAATCGCCGCGCAATTGCCCGGGAATCTGCGGATCTATTTTGGACCGCAAAACGAGCCCTTTCGCGGTCGCCTCGGGCTGCACGATTTTGCAGGCCGAGCGGATGCAGTCGCCAAGCGAGAAGTCCGCGTTGTCAAGCTGTAACCGGCCCGCTTCAATTCTGGAAAACTCCAGCACGTCGGTAACGATATGCATCAGCCAATCCGCCGAGGTACGCACCGTATCCAGATAGTCGCGCAGTTCGGAGCTCAGGTTCGTCTTCAAAGCCAAATCCGTGAAGCCGACGATGGCGTTCATGGGCGTGCGAATCTCATGGCTCATGCTGGCCAGAAACTCGGCTTTGGCCTGATTCGCGCTATCGGCTGCTTCTCGCAATCTCGCTTGTTCCGCGAGATTCCTCTGAACCTGGCGTGTCTCCCGGCGCACCAAAAGGCGAATGACGAGATAGCAACCTGCCAGCAAGAGCACTACACCGAGCGCTACCGCGAGCACCAACGCTTTGCTTAGCCCAAGTACGCCTGAGCTGGCAAGCACACGCGCTAGGCCAGCAGGCAAAATCTGCGCGTACATAAAAGAAATACCCGCACTGAACCCGGGCGTGAAAAGCGCGTCTTGCATGTGAATAATGTGATTCCGCGGGGGACACCCACGTATGTCCTTATCGGACGGTGCAGGCGTTTAGTAGAGCGCCGCAAGGAGTCTAAGGTCGTCCGCATAGGCCGGTAGCATCGCCGAACTACGTAAGGATGCTTCCAGCGTGTGTTCGCGGTCATGTGCTAATTAGTAACGTATTAACCTCCAATGCCTATGCGACTCCCGTCCCTGTTCTTGCTCGTATTCGCTCTATCATTTAGCCGTTCCTCGGGGCAGACTCCCGAAGCGGCGCCGATTCACTGGGTCGGCACCTGGGGCGCAAGTCCCTCTCCCCAGCTTGCGGATCGCGCGCAGATGAGCAAGGCCAAGCTCACCTTCGCCAATCAGACCTTACGCGAAATCGTGCACCTCAGCGTCGGCGGCTCGCGTATCCGCGTTCGTCTCTCGAACGCTTATGGGAAGGAATCCGTCGAAATTGGTGCTGCCCACGTGGCGCTCCGCCGGGAAGGCGCTGCCATTATCCCTGGCTCCGATCGCGCGCTTAGCTTCAGTGGTCGCTCCAGCGTCGTCATCCCGCCGAACGCGCTAGTTCTCAGCGATCCAATCTCGCTGGACGTAGCGCCCGCCTCCGATCTGGCGATCAGCATCTTTCTTCCGAAACCGGTCTTGGGCGCAGGTGTCCACTACTCCGCCCAGCAGACAAATTACGTAGCCTCGGGCGATCTAACCGCGGCCGCTGCCTTGCCCGGCGCTCGAACGCTGGACTCCTGGGCGTTCCTCACCGGCGTCGATATCGCCGCACCCACCTCCGCCGCGACGCTGGTTGCCTTTGGCGACTCCATCACCGACGGCGCCCGCTCCACGAATGACACCAATCATCGTTGGCCCAATTTCCTCGCCGACCGTCTTCTCGCGCAAACCGGCGCCGCTCCCATTGGCGTCCTCGATGAGGGCATCGGCGGCAACCGCATCCTCCACGACCCGAACTCGAACATTGCCTTCGGCGTCAGTGCGCTCGCCCGTTTCGACCGCGACGTTCTCGCCCAACCTGGCGTCAAATACGTAATCGTCCTCGAAGGCATCAACGATCTGGGCCACTCCGGCCCCCATCTCTTTCCCAACGAACAGGTCAATGCACAGGACATCATCGCGGGCCTCAAACAGCTCATCGAGCGCGCTCACGAAAACGGGCTGAAAATCTACGGCGCGACGCTCACACCGTTCGTCGGTGTGCCTTTTCCCGGCTACTTCTCCCCGGAAAAGGAGTTGCAGCGCAAAGCGGTCAACGAGTGGATCCGCACCGGCCGAGCCTTCGACGGCGTCATTGACTTCGAAAAAGCCGTCGAGGATCCCGCGCATCCCGACCGCATCGCTCCGCCCTATGACAGCGGAGACCACCTGCACCCGAAAGACGAAGGCTACAAGGCGATGGCCGACTCCATCGACCTATCGCTATTCAAATAGCCAGGATTGTCTCTACATCAAGTTCTGCGCTGTGCGCCCGATGAGTGGCGATAGCGTCCAGCACCTATCACGTAGACGTCACTGATTTACCAGGTCGAGCATCGCGGGGTCGTACCGCATACCGGCGGCGGCTGTCTTGGGCAATGCATGCTCAAGTGCAGCGATGTCACCATCCGACAATTTCAGATCGACGGCCCGCACGTTCTCTTCGAGTCGAGCGGCATTGCTGGTACCGGGAATGGGAATCACACCAGGCTTGCTGAGGAGCCAAGCGAGCGCTAGTTGTGCCGGCGTGCAGCCCTTCTGCTTCGCGATTTCCCGGACACGATCGGCTGTCGTAACATTCTTCGTGAAATTCTCTCCCTGAAAACGAGGATTGTTGCGACGCCAGTCGTTCGGTGCCAGATCATCCAGTGTTCGGATGCGTCCGGCAAGGAAGCCACGGCCGAGAGGACTGTACGCGACCAGCGCTATGCCAAGATCGCGCAAGGCCGGTAGCAATGCATCCTCAGGTTCTCGCGTCCAAAGCGAAAACTCCGTCTGTACGGCTGCAATTGGATGAACGGCGTTCGCCC
>JAVKSW010000225.1:0-5033 GCA_039583505.1 Bryobacteraceae bacterium
GAAGCCGCGCCAATGGGACCGGATCAGCCCAACCAGCTCGTAACATTTGTCGATGGGAACCAAATAGTACTCGCCGCCGTCTGCGGTGCGCGCACGCTCAATACGGTTCGCGAGAAGTGCCTCCACATCCGCGTCAATTCCATTCAGAATCGGGTTCTGTTCAACGATCTCCTCCCAAGCCGTGAGAGATGGCGCCGATTCTGTCGCGCCCGCGGGGCCTGGGTAAAACGCAAGAATCCGGGCTTCCACGCTGCTCTTGACAAAAAAAGCCATGCCGATAGGAATCATCAGGTCATCCCACTGCGCACTGGTGATCCGGAAATCTCGCATTCCGCGGATGCGGCGGGGCACCCGCTTGTACTTGGTCTCCCCATGTGCGTGAAAGAGAACCGCGCACGCATCGCAGCTACACATGAGTTTTCGTGCACGGGGTTCGAACAGGTGCTGATGTTCCGGGTGCAACCCGGCGCCGCACAGCTCGCATCGTTCTCGTCGGTCCCGCTGCCGAACCAGGCTGCGCAGCGCATTGAAGGAGCCGAATTGCGCTTCGGCCATCGGCGACGTCATGGGCGGCTCAAAACGCGAGCCGGCCCGGATCCGTTGACTTGCAAGCTGTCGAGTGGCACGAAACCGGAACCGGGTTCGCTCTGCATCGGCTCAATGATCACTTCGGCCGCATCCGGTGCTGCCTCAAAAAGCGCGCCTTGAACAATCGATTGCAGCTCGGCTGTCGTAGAACCGCAGTTATGCCCATGGGTCTCGATCTTTAATCGAACCGTGGCATCGCCGATCGCCAGCTCATGCACGCTCGCAGCGCGCCGGGCGAGGATCTGCCGCGCCTTTTCTATACCGCGACGAACGCGAGTCGCGAAATCCTCCGGGTGCAGATCGTAAAGAACGAGCAGGCTGCCAACCAGTTCATCCGTGCCGAGCGAGCGAAGTATGCCCGTGCCTGGCTCTCCTGCTTTCGTGACAATCTCCAGAATGCGCTCAACCGTGGCGCTGTGCAGATCCATCACCGATTGGACCAGCTCTTTCGCCATCGCCCGCATGGCCGGATCGGTATTCGCTTCTACGTTCTGAAGCAACTCCTCGATCCGGCCAATCTGTTCACGGAACGCGTGAGTGTCCCTCATCGCGAGTTATTGATTGCCCAACTGATTGCCAAACTGGTTGCCAAACATCGGCGAATGGACGGTCTCGAGCACCTTGCCGGCCCCCAGATACATGTGGACACCGCACGGCAGGCAGGGGTCAAAGCTGCGGACCGCGCGCATGATATCGATTCCTTTAAACTTATCCGGCCCGTTCTCTTCAAAGATGGGCGTGTTCTGGACAGCGTCTTCATACGGCCCCGGCGTGCCATAGATATCGCGGGGGGTCGCGTTCCAGGGCGTTGGCGGATACGGGTGGTAGTTGGCGATCTTGCCTTCGCGGATCACCACGTGATGGGATAGCACGCCCCGAACGGCCTCATGGAATCCGCACCCGATGGCCTCTTCAGGCACCTTGAAGTCGTTCCATGTTTTCGTTCTCCCGGCGTGCAAGTCGCCCAAAGCCTTCTCGATGAAGTGAAGAGCTGCGGCTGCGGCGTACGCCTGAAAATACGTGCGAGCGCGGTCCCGTTCAATGGCGTTGCTCCACTTCGGAATCTTCCATTCGAATTCCATTTCAGGCAGCGACACAGTCTTTGGAAGATAGATTTTGACGCTATGGCCCGTGGCTTTCACGTAGCCGATGTCGACTATCCCCGCCAACGCGGTCGCCCAGAAGCGCGCGATCGGTCCTCCGCCCGTGTCCAGCGCCAGATAGTCGCCGGTACGTTTGTCGTACCAGCGCGGGCACATCACCCAGGAGTAATTGCCTTTGAAATCCCGTTTCTGCGGGCGCGGAATGGTGGTCTGATTCCAGGGATGCCGCTGGTCCACCGGATTGCCCAGCGGATCCTCTCTCACGAACGTCTCGCCCTGCTGCCAGTCGTCGTAATAGGAGTGGCCGAGAAGAATGCGGATATTCAGGTTGATGTCGACCAGATCGTTGGTGACCAGTTCACCATCGACAATTACGCCCGGCGTGACGTACATCGCGCGTCCCCATTCGGTCATGTTCTTGTACGTGTAATCGCAGACTTTCGGGTTATTCCAGGAACCCCAGCAGCCCAGTAAGACGCGCCGCTGGCCCACCTTCTCGTAGCCGGGAAGCGCTTCGTACCAGAAGTCGAACAGGTCATCGTGCAGCGGGACCACCTTCTTCATAAATTCGACGTACTTCATCAGACGAACCAAATAGTCCGTGAAGAGCTGGCTGGTGGGAACGGTGCCGACGCCGCCGGGATATAGGGTGGACGGATGCACGTGACGTCCTTCCATCAGGCAGAACATCTCACGCGTCAATCTGCTCATCTGCAGGGCTTCGCGATAGAACGTGCCGCTGAATGGGTTCAGCGCCGTCATGATATCCGCGATCGTCCGGAAGCCGTGGAGATTCGCGTGCGGCGCGGCCGTCCCCTGGGCTTTTGCCCATACCCCGGGATTCGTCTCCTTCACCATCTGCTCGCAAAAATCGACGCCCACCAGGTTGTCCTGGAAAATATTGTGATCGAACATGTATTCGGCCGCTTCGCCTAGGTTGACGATCCACTCGGCCATGTCTGGCGGTCTCACCCCGAACGCCATGTTTTGCGCGTAAGTGGCGCAAGTGGCGTGATTGTCGCCGCAAATTCCGCAGATACGGCTCGTGATGAAGTGAGCGTCTCGCGGGTCCTTGCCCTTCATGAAGATGCTGTAGCCGCGAAACACCGATGACGTGCTGTGGCATTCGGCCACTTCGCGGTTATCGAAATCGATCTTCGTGAATATCCCCAGGCTGCCCACGATGCGGGTGATCGGATCCCAATTCATCTCCACCAGGTTGCGCGGTTTTCTCGCCACATCCGGCATCGCTTCGGTGATTGTGCTCATCGTCTCTCCTCTAATCTCGCGGTCGCTGACTCAATCGGTGGCTCAACGTGACTTACTAAAACGCTCTGGGTTGATAACCCGTAGTGAGCCGTCTGCCCGTATGGCGCCACTTCGGTTCCTTGTTGACGGTGTCATTGGTGATGGAGCGCAGCGCGCGGATCGCATACCCATAAACGCCGATCGTCCCCGCCGAGACGCGCGCCCCCGGTGGCTCGTCCATGAACGGCATGAATTTATCGGGGAACCCGGGCATCGTGCAGCCAATGCAAATGCCGCCTACATTCGGACAGCCCCCGATCCCGGCCATCCAGCCGCGCTTGGGCACGTTGCAATTCACGACCGGGCCCCAGCAGCCGATCTTCACCAGGCACTTCGGAGATCCATATGCATCCGCGAAATCGCCTTGTTCGTAATATCCGGCGCGATCGCAACCCTCATGGACCGTGTAGCCAAACAGCCATTGCGGTCGATTCTGATCGTCCAATGGGATCATCGGCGCCAACCCTGCAACTTGATAAAGCAGATAGAGCAGCGTCTCCATGAAGTTGTCTGGCTGTACCGGACACCCCGGCACGTTCACAATCGGCAGGCCCGCTTTTGACTTCCAGTCCCGGCCCAGGTAATCTTGTAAACCCATGCAGCCGGTCGGATTTCCGGCCATGCCGTGAATGCCGCCATTGGTCGCACACGTACCCGCTCCCACCACAGCCAACGCCTTGGGTGCCAGACGATCGATCCACTCCGCGGTCGGGATCGGTTGGCCGCTCTCGGGATCGGTGCCCATCGCCGCCCAATAGCCCTCGCTCTTGATCCGCTCGTTGGGGATGGAGCCTTCCACCACCAGCACAAACGGGTCGAGCTTACCCTCCCACGCCTCGTACCAATACTTCATGAAATCGTCGCCCACTTCATAGGCGAGAACGGGATTGTGCAAATGCACTTTTGGCAGCCCGGGAATCGCGCCGAGAACTACATCTTCCACGCTCGGCAGGCTGGCTGCCGTGATCGAGACCGAGTCTCCATCGCAGCTCAACCCGGACGTCATCCAAATAATGTGAACGTCGGAAACCGGAGACGGCCTTTGAGTTTTTCGGCCGTAGGGGACAGGATCTGGCACGCTGGCGCCCTCCTCGAGAAATAACGATGTAAGACAGCTTGCGATTGCCGTCGCTTATGGATCTATTTCGACAGATGGCGGGAAGTCTCCAGTAGCGGGTGACTCCGGTTTTGTGTATGAGGGTAGACGTTAGGAACGGAATCGGGATTTCCCCGATACGGCGATTTACGCTTGCGCAGCCCGGGCGCCCATGCTCCAACGCGTCGCGTATTGCACCAACTCGCGCGAGTTCCGCAGCACCAGCTTCTCTTTCAGATGTGCCTGATAGGTTTCCACCGTCTTGACGCTGAGATGCAATTCTTCTGCTATTTGCCGCGTTCCATGGCCGGCCCCCATCAGCCGAAGCACCTCTAGCTCACGGTCTGAAAGATCGTCCACCGACGAGTGCTTCTGGTCGGTACTGGTGCCTCCCACAAATCGCTGCAGCATCTTGTTGGCAATACGCGGACTTACATAGACTCCGTGGTTCAGAATGCGACGCAGCGCATCGAGAACGTTGTCCGTCGCTTCCTGTTTCATGATGTAGCCATTGGCGCCGGCACGCAGGGCCCGCTCGGCGTAAATCGATTCGTCGTGCATAGACAGAATCAGCACGGGCAGCCCCGGGTCTTGCGTCCGGATTTGCTTCAGAAGATCGAGGCCGTCGGGGCCGTCGAGCGAGATGTCGACGATCAGGACGTCGGGCTTTAAACCTTCGATGAGTTGCAGGGCCCTTTGCATATCGGCGGCGTCTCCGCACACCGAAAGGTCGGGCTCGCGGTTGATCATTTGGGCCAGCCCTTCGCGAACGATCGGGTGATCGTCGATTACGAGAACTTTTCGCTTCATTGGATGTCCTTCCGTTTCCGTAAGGGGAAGAGGCACGCCACCAGGGTTCCCCGCTCGCCCGCACGCTCCACGTTGAGACTGCCCCCGATCATGCGAGCGCGATAATCCATAATGCGCAAGCCCATTCC
>JAVKSW010000226.1:0-5026 GCA_039583505.1 Bryobacteraceae bacterium
CACTAAAGCAATACGGATTCCCGCGATGATCGTGGGAGCGGCCAGCGGCAGCTCCACCAATCGCAGCAACTGAGTGTCGGTCATGCCCATCGCCACGGCCGCTTCCCGTACCGGCGCATCCACGCTTGTGATTCCCACGATCGTGTTTCGCAGAATTGGCAGCAAAGAGTACAGCACCAGACTGATAATCGCAGTGTGTTTGCCAATTCCTCCTATTAAAGGTACAGGAAGCAGAAATCCGAACAGCGCCAGACTCGGTATCGTTTGCAGCACGCTCGCGATGCTCACCGAAACCCGGCGCACCACGCCATGGCGAGTGCCTATGATCCCGAGCCCCACTCCGATCACGATTGCGATGCTGGAGGACACGCCCACCAGTACGATATGCTCGCCCGTCAGCTCCGCTACGTCATGCAGCAGGCTCTTGAGGATAAGTGGATCCACTAGCTATCCGCCAATCTGATGCCGGCGGGTAAGCTTTTAAGAAATGCCAGCGCGACGGGTGTTTCAAGCTTGTGAAACTTCTCCGGCGTGGTCATGGCCTCCAATGTGCCGCGATCGAGCAAGGCGATGCGTGTGCCGATCGAAAGCGCTTCCATCACGTCGTGCGTCACGAAAATGGACGCGACATGATATGCCTCGCGTAACTTGAGGAATTGCTGCTGCATTTCATGCCGTGTCACCGGATCCAGCGCCCCGAACGGCTCGTCAAAAAGGAGCAGTCCCGGTTCGGCAGCCAGCGCGCGGGCGACGCCTACCCGTTGCCGTTGTCCACCGGAAAGCTCGTGCGGCCTCCGCCCGCCGACATCGCCGGCCCCCAGCCCCACCTGCTCCAGCAGTTCCCGGGCCCGCCGCTGCCGCTTTTCCACTGGCCATGTCAGCAGCCGCGGGATCAGCTCGACATTCTGCTCCACCGTCCAGTGCGGCAGCAGCCCAAATTCCTGAATGACATAGCCGATCCGCCGCCGCAGCGCGATCGGATCGATCTTGCTGACATCCTGTCCATCCAGCCAGATCGTACCGCTGGATGGCTCCAGCAGACGGTTGATCAGCCGCAGTGCCGTCGTTTTGCCTGAGCCGCTGCGGCCCAGCAGCACCAGCGTTTCCCCGCGCTCGACCTCGAAGCTGATGCGGTCCAGAATCGTGCGCCCGCCAACGGAATAGCTGACCGCATCGAAGCAAAGGTATGACAGGCGCAGGTCCCTCACCCTTGATTATGAGCATGGGATAATGAGTTCGGGTCTCGCCATTGAGGCGCTCCCGCCGCCGTTTGTAACAGTCCGGTGAAAAATACCCTCCTTGCTCTGCTATTTTGAGTACTTTCGGACGATTGAGTAGTAAGGACCCGTCACGCGAGTCTGACCATGTCGTATCAGATCCAACCTTTACGAGAATTCTTGGTTCGCCCGGCCCTGCCCCCGGCGCTGAATCGGTTGTCGGAGCTGGCCTATAACCTGCTCTGGAGCTGGGATCACGCGATCCGTGCGCTCTTCCGTCGCCTGGATCCGGTTCTTTGGAAGGAATGCAACCATAATCCCATCCAAGTGCTCGGCCGTATCTCACAGGAAAAGCTCGACAGGGCGGCAGCGGATCCCCGCTTCACCTCGCTCTATCGGCGTGCCTGTGAGCGTCACGATACTTATCTCCACCGCATCCCACCCCCCTCGACGGCCCCGCAAATTGCGTACTTCTCCATGGAGTACGGGCTACTGGACTGCATGCAGATCTACTCGGGAGGCTTGGGAATCCTGTCGGGAGATCACCTCAAGGCGGCGAGCGACAACGATTTCGCCTTGACTGGCGTCGGTCTGTTGTATCAGCGCGGATATTTTCAGCAGTATTTGAATCCCGACGGCTGGCAGCAGGAGCGCACGCCGCTGAACGATTTCTATACGCTACCCGTGCGTCCATGCCAGGACGCCCAAGGCAAAGATGTGATCGTCACGGTGACGCTTCCCAGCGGGGAGGTCTTTCTGAAGGTGTGGCATATCGATGTCGGCCGCGTGACGCTGCTTCTGCTCGATAGCAACATTCCGCAAAATAAAATCGCCGACCACCGCGAAATCACCGACCAGCTCTATGGCGGCGACACTCACAAACGCATTCGCCAGGAGATCATCCTTGGCGTAGGCGGCGTTCGCGCTTTGAAAACGCTCGGCATCGCGCCGACCGTTCATCACATGAACGAAGGGCATTCCGCCTTTCTCGGTATTGAGCGCGTTCGCATTCTGATGCGGGAGAACGGTCTCACTTTCGAACAGGCTCTCGAATCTACCCGGCTGAGCAACGTCTTCACCACGCACACCTGTGTTCCAGCGGGCATCGATCTATTCGATTCCAGCCTCATCCACGAGTATTTTGGCCGCTACTGCCAGGAAGCAGGCATCCCGTTTGAAAAGCTGCTCGCCCTAGGCCGCAAGAATCTCCAGGATCCTGCCGACCGCTTCTCCATGGCTGTCCTGGCCCTCAAAACCTCGGCGTTCCGTAACGCCGTCAGCATTCTTCATCGCTGCGTATCGCAGGAGATGTTCCAGGATCTCTGGCCGGGCTTGCCGGTCGACGAAGTGCCCATCGCCGCCGTCACCAATGGCGTCCATTCGCCCACCTGGATCAACGGCGACCTCGCCGCGCTCTACGATCAATACCTGCAGCCGGACTGGCGCGACCGTCTGGAAGAAGCCAAGATGTGGGACCAGGTGCATGAAATCCCGGGTCAGGAATTATGGGAGATGCACCGCAAGCGTAAACGCCGCATGGTGGCCTTTGTCCGGGAACGTGCTGTCACTTCGGCCCTCCAGCGCAAGGCCTCTGCGGCGGAAGTGCGCCGACTCCATGACGTGCTCGATCCGGAAGTATTCACCATCGGTTTCGCGCGCCGCTTCGCTACCTATAAACGCGCCACACTGCTCTTACGCGACGTAGATCGCCTGAAAAAACTTCTCTGCCATGCAACCATGCCGGTGCAGATCGTGATTGCGGGCAAAGCGCATCCCAAGGATCTAGAAGGCAAGCAACTGATCCGCGAGATCGTGAACCTCTCGCGCGATCCGGGAATCTCCAGGCGACTCATCTTCGTCGAAGACTATGGTATTCAAGTGGCCCGGGAGATCCTGCAAGGCGTCGACCTGTGGCTCAACAACCCGCGCCGCGGCGAGGAGGCTTGCGGCACCAGCGGCATGAAAGCCTGCATGAACGGCGTGCTCAATCTGAGCGTGTTGGACGGCTGGTACGACGAGGCCTACGAAGTATCCGCTGGCTGGGCTATCGGCGATCGCGTCAGCTATTCTCCGGACCAGGATGACATTCACGCCGGCGCAATCTATTCGACCCTTGAAAACGATATCGTTCCCGCTTTCTATCAGCATTCCGAGCAGGAAATCCCGGTCGAATGGGTACGCCGGATGCAGACCTGCATGGCTAATATCACGCCGCGTTTCAGCTCCGGCCGAATGGTGACCGAGTACATGTCGCTGCTTTATCAACCTGCGCATGACTTCTGGACCGGCATTTCCAAAAATAATTTTGAACCCGCGCGCCAGAACACGGTATGGGATTCGCGCCTGAATGACGTCTGGAACCTCGTCCGGTTCGTCGATCTGGGCGAAAGCCCGGGCGATCAAGTCATGAGCGGCTCCGCAGTGCCGCTGCGCGCCACCGTGGATCTCGCCGGCCTCAAACCTTCCGAAGTACGCGTCGAAGCCGTCATTGGCCACATCGGTGTCAACGGTCAACTCCAGAGCACCTATGCATTACCCTTGGCGCCGCTCGAAGAGCGTAACAGCACTGTTACTTTTGCCAATGAATTTACGGTTCAGGAGACCGGCAGGATTGGCTATTCGGTTCGCATCAGTCCCAATCATTTTGACAATCCTCTTACGCGGCCCTGCAATGCCTTGCTGAAGTGGGCTTCCGATTAAAATCTGAGCGAATTGTCCTTCTAAATCAAAAGGGTACTAGCGCTGCAATCGAATTCGTGGTACATACATAACAGGTGCAGGCGGGATCTGCGACCGCGTCCCTTCCGATATCACGAGCCCGCCCTCTTTACTGAGGCTTCCAGCATCAGCGAAATCTTTTCTTTGAATCACTGGGATTGCACTTGAAGTACATCCAGTCAGCGTAAGTACGCTCCGCTTATAGTGTACGCGCCAGCCACTGGGTTTCCAAGGAGTCGATCAACGACAATGGACGGCGATCGAAAGTACAGACAGAACGGCTATCAGGATTCGAACCGGGGATCCGATTCGCGCCGGTCCGAACGGCCGCGACAACCAGGGCCGAAGCTTCCCCTGGACATAACCGGGCCCAAGCTCCCCCGCCTGGTTCAGAACATCGCCGCTTCCCGCTGTTATAGCTGTGCGACCACGCTGCCGCAGGAAATAACCTTCAACAGTGCCTGCCCCAAATGCGGAGCCGCCCTTCACTGCTGTAAACAGTGCGTCAACTTCGATTCATCGACGCGCTTTCAATGCGTGAAGCCGATCCCCGTCCGCATTGCCGTTAAAGATCAGGCCAATACGTGTGGACTGTTTATGCCGCGTGTGACGGTGGCGCGCGACGCTTTGCCCTCGGGTACCGCGCCGCGAATTGGGGAAAACGGCGCCGCACCCGCGCCGCGCAGCGCGAGTGATGCCCGCGCGGCGTTTGATAGCTTATTCAAGAAATAGCTCGCGGCATCGGCTGCCACACTCTCCCAGTCAGTGAACCGCGTGGCCGTGTGCTGCAGCGTTTCGAAACCGCAATGGCCTCTTCGAAAATAAAAAAGAAATCATCCAGCTCTAAGACTTCCGGCATGCCGCACCAGGGCACGCTTCCTTGTCTCATCCTCATCGCCGTCATTCTGGCGATCATCGGCTTTTTCTTTTTTGCCGGATTTCACATCGCTGGCTAAGCTCTACCCGGTTAGACTCGAAGCAGCGGCACAAGCGAGCAATTTATGAGAGCCGACGGAAGACACCCGAACCAACTCCGCCCGACCAGCATTGTGCCCGACTATTTGGTGACGGCCGAAGGATCTGTCCTGATC
>JAVKSW010000227.1:0-5020 GCA_039583505.1 Bryobacteraceae bacterium
GTGGACTGGACACGATCTTTCTCGGAGCGCCGACCAGTACGGAGCGGAGGCTTCGACTCGTGGCAGAGCATTCCTCGGGGTTCGTGTATCTGGTGTCGCGAACGGGCGTCACGGGCGAGCAGGAGACGCTTTCCGAAGGTGCGGCCCGGCTGGTCAGCCGCATGCGCGCATTGACGGATCTGCCGCTAGCGGTTGGCTTCGGGATCAGCACGCCGGAGCAGGTGGCCGAAGTCGCGCGTGTGTCGGATGGAGTTGTGGTGGGGAGCGCAATCGTGAAGTTCATCGAATCCAATGCGGCGGATCCGGATCTCGGCCGGAAGTTGGAAGGCTTTACACGCCACCTCACCGGCCCTCTTCGCGCCTCATGAGCACATTCGTCATTGAGGATCTGGCACGCTGCCGCGAGCTTATCGATCAGCTTGATTTGCAAATCCTGGAGGTTTTGAACCGGCGCACGGCGATTGTAGAACAAATCGGGCGGATCAAGCAGCATCTCAACTTGGCGATTTATGAGCCGAAGCGCGAAGACCAGGTGTTTGACAACGTCACTGCACATAATCAGGGACCGCTGAGCGATGAGGCAGTCAAACGCGTGTTCGAGCGCATTATCGACGAGATGAGAACGATACAAAAGATCAAAATGCTTGAGGGCAAGTCACCAGAGCGGTAAGTACATCCATGCTAGTTGTGATGCAAGAGGGCGCCAGCGAAGCGCAAACGGAAACAGTAATCAACCGCCTTGTCGAGATGGGCTTCACGGTCCATCGCTCGACCGGAGTACGGCACACCGTGCTTGGTGGCGTGGGGCCGATGGACGATTTCGATCCCGCCTCACTCGAAGTCATGGAGGGCGTGAAGGAGTGCCACCGGATTGTCTCGCCTTACAAGCTGGCCAGCCGCCATTTCAAGCCGGGCGGCACGGTTTTAAAGATCGGCACAGTGGAGATCGGCGCGATGAACCTGGTCTCGATGGCGGGGCCGTGCAGCATCGAAACCGAAGAACAAATCGAGAGTTCCGCGGAGATCGTGGCCTCAGCCGGAGCGCAAGTGATCCGCGGTGGAGCGTTCAAGCCGCGCAGTTCACCCTACAGCTTTCAAGGACTCGGCGAGCAGGGGTTACGCATTCTACGGTTGGCGGCCGACCGGCACAAGCTGCTGGTGGTCAGCGAAGTGATGGACCAGGTGCAAATTCCGGTGCTGCTCGAATATGCCGACATTCTGCAGGTGGGTGCTCGAAATATGCAGAATTTCAATCTGCTGCGCGAGTTGGGCAAGGTGCGCAAACCGATTCTGCTGAAGCGCGGCATTGCAGCGACCATTGAAGAGCTGTTGCTCTCGGCGGAATACATCATGTCGGGCGGGAATTACGAAGTGATCTTGTGCGAGCGCGGCATTCGGACTTTCGAGACGAGCACTCGCAATACCATGGACATCGCAGCGATTCCCGTGTTGAAGCGCTTGACGCATCTGCCGGTGATTGCCGATCCTTCGCACGGCACAGGAAAGCGGGATTACGTGCAAGCGATGGCGCGCGCGGCGGTCGCGGCGGGGGCGGACGGCCTACTGGTCGAAGTACACCCGGACCCGGATCATGCTTTGAGCGATGGAGCGCAAACGCTGCGTCCGGATCAGTTCGCAGAGATGATGCGACAGGTGCGCGCCGTCGCAGGTGTTATCGGACGCACAGCGTAGTGTCGGCCGCTCGACTGAAATGAACAGAGTTGCCATTGTCGGCGTTGGGCTGATTGGAGGTTCGTTCGGTCTAGCTCTGCGGGAGGCGGGATTCGAGGGCGAGATCGTGGGCGTCAGCTCGCAAGCCGCGCTTGAAACAGGGATGAGAGTCGGCGCGATTTCCGGAAGCGCGACCTTGGAAGAGGCTGCGACCACGGCGGATCTGATCTACCTGGCGCAACCCGTCGATCGCATTCTCGAGACGCTGGAAACGCTGGGCCGGCTGGCGGGTTCCGATTGTTTGATTACAGATGCGGGAAGCACTAAAGCCGCGATCGTTCGCAAGGCAGCCGAATGCGTTGTGTCGGCCTGCTTCCTGGGCGGCCATCCCCTCGCCGGAAAAGAACAACGCGGGGCGGAATCGGCGGATGCCGATCTTTTTCGCGGACGACTCTATGTCTTGACGCCTACGGCCGCGAAAACAGGCGCTGCTGAAGTGTTTCGTTCATGGCTCCTGCGGATGGGCGCACGAATCCTGGACGTGCCCGCAGCCGAGCACGACGCCGTGGTTGCGCTCACTTCCCATCTCCCGCAGTTGATCGCGGTTGCGTTGGCGAATACTCTGGCTCAGCAGAAGAATGGCAGGGCGGGGGAAATTTTTGGGCCCGGTCTCCTGGATATGACCAGGCTTGCCTTGAGCCCGGCGGATGTGTGGCAGAGCATATTCGCGACCAACAAGAGCGAAATCCTGGTTGCAATGGACGCGTTCCATGCGTGCCTCGACCAGCTTCGAGGCGCAGTGGTGAGCGACGACTTAGCTGGATTTTTCGACTCGGCTGCCTCATTAGCGCTCCAGATACGTAACCCATCTTGCACAAATACATCCGAAGTAGGATAATTCTTATCTACCTAGAACTTTCCCTGTTATCAGGGCAGACAAGCTCCTATAATTAGAGGATTGAGGATCGAATGACGTCCCTTGTGTCTGCGGTGCGAAGCGCGGTGCTCTCTGCGCCGGAGGTGACGCGTCTCTCGTCGCTTCGCCGCTCGACCGCCTTGTTTTCCCAGGATCAGCCCGCCGATTCGGTGTACCTGTTGGAGGAGGGATTGGTCAAGCTTACCCGGACAAACAAGCAAGGCAGCCGGATCATTCTCACGATACGCGGCCCCGGGCAGTTGATAGGAGAAGAAGCTCTCGCGGAAACACGACCGCCGTACCATGCGGAAGCGGAAGTGTTGATGTCGGCAACGCTCTCCCGCATTCCACGTGAAGTGCTTAGCCGAGCTTTGGCCACTAGTGCGGAGTTGACGTCGGCACTGGTGACCTACTTGGTGGAAAAGAGACTCGCCCTAGCGGAAAAAGTGGAGTTACTTTGTCTGCACGACGTTGAGTACCGAATTCTGCATTATCTAGCTGAGCTCGCTGCGCTCGTAACGCTGCCGGAGAATGGCGAAGGGCATCAAATTCCAATCACTCAGTTGGAACTGGCGGATTTGATCGGCGCGACGCGCGAAACAACCTCAACCACTCTGAACCAACTGGAGCGCCGCGGATTAGTGAAACTATCCCGGCGGATGCTCACGGTTCCCTCTACCACCGCGCTTCAGGGAGCCGCGTTGACGAGGACGGCACAACCGAGCGCGGTGAGCGGTACCGTTTAAGACGGCCACAAACCCCTCGGCCGCCGGCCCAGGGGTACTCCCTGGAACCCAGGACCAAAACGCTCCTAAAGCGTTGATTCCAATCTTTATTTCTCTTGATGCCCAAGCAGTGTTCTGCTACAGTGTATTCCAGATTTTTCGATGCAAGCTGGTTGTATTCCTGCGAACCCCACGGGCGTGAGGGAGCGCATAGCTCTTGTTTCGCCTGGTGTGGAGGAACGGGCATTCATCCCGCATCAGAAGACAGGAGATGAGCAGTGAGAGAAAAAGGTGTTGTTAAGTGGTTTAACGCCGCAAAGGGATATGGATTTATCCAGCGATCCAACGGCGATGATGTGTTCGTGCACTTTTCAGCGATCCAGATGAACGGGTACCGGACGCTGGAGGAGGGTGCGGAGGTGGAGTTCGAGGTCAAGCGCGGCCCCAAGGGGCTGCAGGCCGAGAACGTAGCCCGTCCGTAGGTACCAACCAGCATAGTGGAGGCCGCCGTCCGCGTATTGCGCACGGCGGCCTTTCTGTTTTTGGCGGTGGGTGGCACGTTAAAACTAAAAGATGCATTATCGGAAGCTGGGCACCACGGAAACGGAAGTCAGCGAGATTGGGTACGGAGCTTGGGGAATCGGCGGCGGCCAGCAGTGGCAGGGCGGCAATGATGACGAATCGATTCGAGCACTGAAGAGGTCGTTCGAATTAGGCGTAAATCTGATCGACACGGCGCTCGCGTACGGTGAGGGGCATAGCGAGCAACTGGTGGGGCAAGCGGTCCGAGATTCTTTCCAGCGCATTTTCGTGGCAACGAAGATCCCGCCGAAGAACCGCATCTGGCCGGCTTCGGCATCGACTCCCATTTCCGAGGTGTTTCCGTACCAATACATTGTGCAGTCAACCGAGCAGAGCTTGCGGAATCTCGGAGTGGAGCAGATCTACCTGCAGCAATTTCACGTGTGGACGGACGCGTGGACGAAGACCGAGGAATGGCGCCGCGCGATCGACGACTTGCGGCAGAGCGGGAAGGTGCGGTATTTCGGTATTTCGATCTCCGAGCATGATGCGGATTCGGCTCTGGAAGCGATCAAAACGGGCGCCATCATGGCCGTTCAGGTGATTTACAACATCTTCGACCAGAGTGCCGAGAAGAACCTCTTTCCACTCTGCCAACGTCTAAAGGTTGGCGTACTGGCGCGAGTGCCACTCGATGAGGGCGGCCTGACGGGCACGATCACGGAAGAAACGACGTTCCCGGCGGGTGATTTTCGCGAGTCGTATTTTCGTGGAGAGCGCAGGCGGGAGGTGGTTGAGCACGTGGAAGCCTTGAAGCGAGACCTGACGGGTGTGCCGGGAACATTGGCGCAGATTGCCTTGCGCTTCTGCCTTTCGCACAAAGCGGTGAGCAGCGTGATTCCGGGCATGCGGCGAATTGAAACAGTGGAGAGCACTTGCCGGGCGGCGGCGGCCGGAATGCTGGACGATCGGACGCTGGCTATTCTCAAACGGCACGCCTGGAACCGCAACTTCTACGAATGAGCCATGCGCATCGCGATTGTCTCCGACATTCATGACAACCTGTGGAACCTGGCGGCTGCCCTCACAACCATCCAACCCGCGGATGCCTTGATTTGCTGCGGCGATCTGTGCTCGCCGTTCGTCGTCGACGAACTGGCGAAATTCGGAGGAGAGATCCACATAG
>JAVKSW010000228.1:0-4963 GCA_039583505.1 Bryobacteraceae bacterium
GGCTTCGTTGAATGCACTCCAGAACGGCGGCTGCCTGATACCCCGCGGGCGCTCCGGCGAGCACGAGTGTCCAATCCTTCGGCAGGGCCTCGAATGCCTCCACTAACCGAATGACATTCTTGCGCGTTTGCAGCGCGCCTACGAAGAGGATTATCCTCTCCCGCTCGGCTGCGCAGTCCAGTCGAGCTTCATGCACGCCATGCGGCACCACTCGAATCCGGGAACGATCGAACCGCAGCAGATCGCTGATCTGGTCCGCCGTAAACTGCGAAACCGCAATGATGAAGTCCGAGTTCTCTGCGGCGCGTCGCGCGTACTCGCTAAATCGCGCTCTGAATTCTCGCGATGAATACTCGCCAGTCATGACGAACAGATCGTGAAATGTGGATACCACCTTCTTTGCCGGCCGTCGGTCTACCCTCTGATTCAGCGCGTGGAAAAGTCCAACCCGAAAAGTACTCAGCGGCGGCAACAGCAGGCGCCGGTGCACGTTTGGGAATCCAGGCTCGGGCGCATGTCTGATCTGTTTCACGCGGTAGCAGTGGAGAAATTCGTCGTTCGGGAACGTCCCTGCCAGGCCGGCAAGCAGCTCCCGCGAATAAACCGCGATTCCGGACGGTTGCGGATCTACGCTGTACGTGGCCTCGAGCGCGATCCGCACGCTCCCAATCTTACAGCCCGTATTCCTTCAGCTTGCGGTAGAGGGTTGTTCTTCCGATTCCAAGCATCGCGGCAGCAACGGTGCGATCGCCTTTGGTGTACTCCATCGCCTTCAGGATCGCGCGCTTTTCCACTTCCGCTAGCGGAACCACGTCTTGACCCAGGAAAGTTGGCGCGAATTCCGCTGTGCCGCTCATCGCTGGAGTGTGGGGCGTCTCCGCTCCGGAATGTCGTTCAAAGCACTGGTTCACCACCGTTGAGGGAAGATCCGCCGCTGTCAGCCAAGGCCCCGAATTCATTGCGACCATTCGCTGGACGGCGTGCTCTAGCTCTCGAATATTTCCCGGCCAGTCGTATTGCACGAACGCATCCATCACTTCATCGGTTAATTTGTGTTCATTCCCGTGGCGCTGCAGGAAGTGTGCGATCAGCGTCGGGATGTCTTCTCTTCGGTCGCGTAAAGACGGTAACCTTAGTCGCATAACGTTCAGGCGGTAGTAGAGGTCTTGGCGAAATCGTTTGCCCTCCACTTCAGCCGCCAGATCGCGATTCGTAGCGGCGATCACGCGAAAATTCGAACTCCGCTGCGCCACACTGCCGATGGCCCGAAACTCTTTTTCCTGTAAAACCCGCAGCAGTTTCATTTGCAGATCGAAGCCCAGCTCGCCGATCTCGTCGAAAAATGCAGTCCCGCCGTTCGCCGCGTCCAGAAGGCCGAATTTCTGGTTATGCGCCCCCGTGAAAGCACCCTTCGCGTATCCAAACAGTTCGCTCTCCATCAGCGGACCCACCAGCGAGGAGCAGTCCACTACCACGAATGGACCACGACCCTCCATGTTGTGAATCGCGCGGGCGGCAACTTCCTTGCCCGTGCCCGTTTCCCCCAGAATCAATACCGGGAAGCGCGACTTTCCCATTCGCGCCACCAGCCGGTGCACCTGCCGCATCGCCGGCGAGTTGCCGACCAGTGTTGAAAGGGGAGAATAATCGAACGCGATCTGCGGAGTCACGAGGAGATTTCCTTCAAGCGCAGAGGGTGCGTAGTTCCAAGTGTCCCCTGGGGGAGGCCGGTTGTTATGCGCATTGCCATATCGAGGCGAACATTCGCTCGTGAAGGTAGTGCAAGTGCGCCTCGTAAGCTCTCCTAGACCGGGCGGCTTACACGCGGGCGATTTACCGGGTGTTTGGAAATTGTGAGGGCGGAGCGCTGGGCGCAGGCTGCGTGGCGCCGGCCCCTGCTGGCGGGCCATGAGGTGCTGTCTGGTCCAGGCGGACGACGAAAACGTTCTTATCCTCTCGCTTGAGCTGCTCCGCCATCTGCTGTGCCACCTGGATCGACGGTTCCTTTCCCACCAGGACGCGCCACAGCGGAGCGGCGCCCTGCTTTTCTGCGACTTGCGCCGTACCAAAGCGTTGCGCATATTGGATGCGGGCCCGTTCCGCGTTCGCGTAAATGGCGAACGCTCCCACTTGAACGGCGTAAAAATCATTTGAAGGAATATCCGGCGGTGCTGCGATTACTTCCAGGCGAACGGGCCCTATGCCCGGACCCAACAGATCGATTTGACGTGCAGCCGCTTTTGAAAGATCGAGGATGCGGCCCTGCACGAAGGGCCCGCGATCGATGACTCGCACATTCACGGATTTATTATTCGCGATGTTTGTGACCTTCAGCCAGGTATTGAACGGCATCACGCGATGCGCCGCGACAAGCGTCTCCATGTCGTAAATTTCGCCGTCCGCCGCGGGCCGCCCGTGATACGGAATTCCGTACCAGCTCGCCACTCCTTCTTCCGTGTAGCCGATTGCTACGGCAGGCGGCCTGTTTGCAGTCGCGCGCGATGCGGGTTGCGGCGCCGCGTTGGTTGGCTGAGGAGTCGAGGGTATGCGCGCCATGCGATGCCTCTTGCGGCACGCCGGCAGAATCGCGATCCCCGCCGCGAGTATCACTGCCGCAATCAACCTCATCCGTTCCCGCTTCATGATCCAAATGTACTCGTCTAGCAGACGAAAGAGCCGCCATCGGGGGGTAAAACAAATTTCCGACTTACGTTTTGGCCCCTCTCCGGGTCCTGACCGCTCCTCGGAGGGGTGTCTTGGCATTTTTTTCTTGACTTCTATTGCGAACAACCTTATATATGAATCACACTGCGATCTTGTATAGATTGCAAATTTACGTTAGGGAGAATCGCTCGATGAAGAACGCAACTAAGAAGTCCGGTGGTTCGAAGAAAAGCTCCTCTTCTTCAAAGAAGAGCAGCTCGTCGAAAAAGTCCGGCAAGAAGTAAACGCCTCCCGCGTTAGCGGGTATGAACTTTCCGCCCTCGGGTTTCCCGAGGGCGTTTTTATTGTGGGGTCTTGCGCCCCATCGAAAATGCCATCGTACGCAAATGAAAAAAGGGCGCCGGCCGAAGCCAGTGCCCTTTTTCCGCCCTCCGCTTCGCGCTTAAGGCAACGTGTACCGCAAGTCGACCCAGTACATGCTGGTATGCGTGTTCTTCGGTGAACCGATCGCCACCGCCCAAGGGTCGCGCGTCAGGTACGAATATTGAGTGATCAGCGACAGCGCGCCGTAACTCGGGTTCTTCCACATCGTTTGGATCACTCCGAACGTGCCTTCCTGGATGGCCCGGTTCTGGCTGTTCGGCGAGCCCGCGTATCCGTAACCGATCAGGGTTCTGCCGTTCGCGTCCAAAGCGGTATCCCGCTGAATGTAGATGGCGCCGTAGTATCCATACAGCAAGGTGTTCTTCTTGACCTGCGCTTCGAATCCGTCCACCGTGGAATAGGTGTGGATCGGCGAAATGCTGCCGTCCGCCCGGATGACCACATCCGGTGCCTGTCCGAAATCGTAGCGGCCGTTGCCGGAACCGAAGAACGTATTTGCGATCAGGCGAAAACCCTTCGCCACTTCGAGATTGGCATTCACTTCACCGCTGGCCGCCGTCGCCGTGGACGTCTGGTACGTTGTCGGCGTCCCGAAGGGCACGGCATCCTTGAAGCTGCGAATAATCGCACCGGCTTCCACGTGCAGGATCTGGTCATTACCCACGTGGCCGTCGTACGCTCCCTTGAAGATAATATCGGGATGCAGATTCGCCGCCGCAAAGTTGCTGGCCCCGTTGTTAAACTGACCACCTGACAGCGTCGTCCCTAGCGCGGATGGCAGAGTCACCGGCGAACCGCCCGCCGATCCGCCTACATACTGCTGAGGATTTTCAAGCGAGACGCCAAATGCAAAGTTATCGGTCGGGTGCGCGATGAAGCGAAAACCTGTTTGCCGCGCCCAAACCAATCCCGCTTGGTAATTGGTGTCCATGTCCTGCGTGTAGAAGATATCGCTCGGAAGAGGCGAGAGCCCTACGCGGTTAGGAGTTGCGAGACTCCAGTCCTGGCCCGCCAGGATTTCGAATCCGTTCTTCTGCCAATCCACGAATACGTTGCGCATCCGGAACGTGTCGGCGTTACTGGACACAAACACATTGCCCGGTTGATTGCCCAGGAAGTCAGCCTCGAAGTAGCCGAGCACTTTCCCGCCCAGCACAGTCGAATCGACTCTGAATCCAATGCGCGAGTTCTGTGTGCTGAAGTTCGATTCGGAAAGGTGGTCGCTCGCCACATTGCCGTAGGGAATCGCTCCGAAATTCGTTCCGATTCCGCTGCCCACGTTTGAGGAGCGGCCGTAGAACGTGGCGTCCACAAATCCCAGCGGTGCGAACGTCGTGTTCCCAATGCTGATGGAAAGCGGCGAGCCCGGGCTTGTCGTCTCATGCTGGCTGGTGCCCGTCTGCGGAGATCCCACATGCACCGCCGGCACGAGTTTCACCGGGGCTTCGGAAGTGTTCGCGACATTCACCGTGTTGGCGCTCCCCGGTGGCGGCAAAGCCTGAACCGCTTTCTCCAATAAGCCGCGCTGCTCTTCCACTGATTCCTGCAGGCGCTTAATTTCTTGTTCCTGTTTTGCAATCCGCTCGCGAAGCTGCTTCAAATCGTCGGAAGAAACTCCGCTGCTGGATGCGTTAGCCGCGGGCGAAGCAGCCGAGGATGCCGCCGGCGCGCTTGGATCGGGTGAGCCGGACGGTGCCGCATTGGGCCCTTCCGCTCCCCAGAGTTGCGCTGTCAATACAGACAGGCACAGTATGGAAAGACTCCGTTTGGTCATAGTCTTTCTGAAGTTATCTGAGCCCTGTTACACAACGATTACGTTCTTGTGACTTTGGAGCGACTTAGGCCGCAAGAGGTACTCGAATCGTGGCGAAAACGCATCCTGAGTCACAATTGCGTCCGCCTACGGCCGCGCGCC
>JAVKSW010000229.1:0-4930 GCA_039583505.1 Bryobacteraceae bacterium
AGCGCCGAAAGAGACCAAGCGCACGGGATTCGTGAAGGATTTAACGACCGACTCCTTCGGCTACGGCAGTGCTCCGACGGGCACCGGCTTCGAGAAAGCAGGACAGCTTTCAGGGGCAGGATCGCTTACCACGATCGGGTTGGAATGCGCCCGCTGTATTTTCCGCCCCACGATGGACCGCACGCGTTACACTATGGCGCCCTTTGCCGGCCGCGTCGTCTGGAGACCCATGGACGGCCGCTTGGAACTGGCTGCGGGCGAAGGCGGAGTGAACGCCTGGAAACCGGACAACACCACAATCGAGCCGGGCCGGCGCGACACTGCCTACAACGACGCCTGGCAACTGCAGAACTGGCTGACCGGAAGCTTCTCCGTAGACGGGAAGCGCCGGATATGGCTGGGTGGAGCAGCGCGCACCGTCGAGAATTTCGGCGCCGGATTGAAGCACTGGGGCACCTTCGGCGGTAGCGCTACGTTCCTGCTCGGTCATTAGCGGATCAGTGCGTATTCACCATCTCGATGACATCGTTGCGCAGAGCCAGAGAACTGGCCGCCCTTGCGTAAAACATGTGCCCGCCGGGATACATGTGCACTTGCAGGCGCGTCGGATCTCCCATCACCGGAATCTGGCTGACCGTGAGAATGGACCCCATGAACGGGCAGGAGAGATCCGCCCATCCATGCGCGATCAGCACCCGCAGCTTGGGATCCGTTGCCACCGCAACGCGCAGATCGGTTGCCGAGGCCGCGTCATCCCCGAATGCGCCCTTGCTGCCTCGCTGCCATGCCTGTGCAACTTCATAGGAAAGCGCGTTATAGCGCGCATCGGTCTTCCATCCCACCGTGCGAGTTACAAAATCAACCATGGCGGTGGTCGTCGGCGCAATAATGCTCAGCAGAAGGGGGTCGTTCGTCCGCTGATTGGGATCGAACGGGAATGGATCGAACGACGTGACGTTGGGATCGTAACGGCTGCCCAGCTTGCCGGTTTCCCGGAACTCTTCCCGCA
This sequence comes from Bryobacteraceae bacterium, assembly GCA_039583505.1. Lineage (GTDB taxonomy): Bacteria > Acidobacteriota > Terriglobia > Bryobacterales > Bryobacteraceae > Bog-105. The sequence continues at coordinate 1,010 of JAVKSW010000229.1, forward strand.
GGAATGCCTGTGTGTCCAGCCTCCCTCCGGCCTGCTTGACGAATGTCGGATCCAGACCCGTCAGCTCCGTCACTTTCTTCACGATGCGTGGCGTGGCCGCCGGGTCGCTCGTGCCCTTCAGCAAATCCATCGCGTACTCGCTGCGCGTGTATTCAATTACCGGGGCCATGTTCTCCGAGGTCAGCTTGCCTTGCCGCTCGTAATTCGCAGCCACAATGGAAGGCAGCGTCAGCAGCCAGGGGATAGGAGAAAGATCGGGCGAGCCGCCACCGGGCGCCAGCGCGGGGGAAACCAACACCAGCCCGTTAACGGCCACGCCAATCTTCGATTGCAGATACTGTGTCAGGCGTGGCCCGCGATAACCGCCGTAGCTCTCGCCGACGATGTACTTGCGCGATTCAAGCCGCCCGTTCTTCACCAGCCAGTCATAGACAATTTGCGAAAGGTACGCGATGTCCTGATCCGGCCCATAGAAGAGCTTCTTGGTCTCGTCTGGGGAAACCAGCGAGCGGCTGAACCCTGTACCGATCGGATCAATAAAAACCAGGTCGGTGAAGTCGAGCCACGTCCCCGGATTATCCGTCAAGGTCGCCGGGTCCGAAGGACTCTGGCCCGCGGCGCCGAAGGCTACCCGCTTGGGCCCGATCGCACCGAGGTTTAGGTAGACGGAGGCAGCACCCGGGCCGCCGTTGAACGCAAACGTGACTGGCCGATTTGGCGCATCGACTATATAAGAGGTGAAGACCACCTCGCCTGTGGGCTTGTTCTCGGCGTTCTTCACTCGCAGCGTGCCCACCGTTGCGGTGTACTTTATCGGCTTGCCCTCAAATTGGATCGTCTGGGGAACGTGCGCGTCCGCGGGCAGACTCGGGGGCAGGGGCGCTTTGGCCGTTGCCGCTTCCGGCTTGGGGTCGGGCTTTCCGTCCTGGGCGCGCAGCACAGGAACAAGCGTCAGGGTGAGGACAATGGCTGTCCGCGAAAAACTCATATATGCTTTTGAGACGACGTCGGTATACAGCACGACGTCCGTTATTCCTTCCTATTGACAGTAACGTAACGGCCCCTGCCGTCAGTGGTCTTTGGAGGCTGGCAGGGTGAATAAAAATGTTGAACCTTGCCCCGGCTGGGACTCAACCCAAATTCGGCCTCCGGCGCGCTCAACGATGCGTTTGCAGATCGCCAGCCCCATGCCCGTGCCGGGGTAATCGTCGGAGCTGTGAAGACGCTTAAACATGCCGAAAATCTGATCCCTATACTCGGGATCGATGCCGATGCCGTTATCTCGAATCGAAAATGTCAATTCATCGCCGTGCCGCTCGGCGGTCACGTGAATTTGCGGCGGCTGATGGCTTCGATAGCGGATCGCGTTCCCGAGGAGGTTCTGAAATAACTGCTGTAACTGAAATTCGTGGATGCGCACGCAGGGAAGAGGCCCATGTACGATCGATGCACCGCTGCTTTCAATCGCGGCGGTCAGAGTTGTGAGTGCGCGATGAAGCGCGTGCTCGGCATCCACGTCCTGGGCCGGCTCCTTGCCGGTTGTGGATGCATGGATAAAAGCCCGGAGATCGGCCAATAACTGGTCCATGCGCCTGACGCCCGTCACGATATGGCCGATGTAGTCATCGCCGCTGCCGCCGAGCTGGCCCCCCAGTTTTCTCTGCAGCATCTGGCTGTAAATAGCGATCATCCGCAGCGGTTCCTGCAGGTCATGAGAAGCGGAGTAGGCAAACTGCTCCAGATCGGCGTTGGATTGCTTCAGTTCCACAACCGTGCGAGCCAGTCCCGCTTCCGCTCGTTTGCGCTCTGTAATCTCCAGCTGTAAGTTGCGGTTGGCTTGTGCTAACTCAGCAGTGCGCTCCTGAACGCGAGCTTCGAGTTCATCGTGGGCTTGTTGTAAAGCGATCTCCGCCTGCTTGCTCTGCGTGATATCGAAAGCCGCCCCGTGCAGGAACCAAGGGCGGCCGTCTTCTCGCAGGACAAGCTTTGCCTGACAATCAAACCACACGACATGCCCGTCGCGAGCGATGACTCGATACACCGACCGCAACGGCTCCCCGAACAGGATCAGCTGCGCCGCTTCGAGACTCCAGCGGGTTCGATCGTCAGGGTGGATTTGGTTGTACCACTGAATTGGATCGTTGAGCCATTGGTCCTGGGTGAAGCCCAAAATCGTCTCCACATGAGGGCTGACATAAGCTTCGCTGAGACCTTGATCGAGAAACGCCATGAAGATGACGGCGGGAATCTGCTCGACGAGGATGCGATAACGGGCCGCCACGTCGGGCGGTTCCGCGGGTGCTGGCGCTGCCTTCTGTTCTTCCGCGGAGACACCCGACTGGGATAAAGCCGGGAGTGGAACAAAGGTGGTTGCAAGCTGGAACAGCAGCGCTTGGGCGCTTTCCATGCTCATGCGTTCCGGATTGCCGGGTTTAAGATCTTCGCCGGGCGGCATGAGTGTGTCGGTTGCTTGGATTTTACGAAACATCACTAGGCCGCAACGATCTCTCTTGTCGGGTGCTATCAGACCAGAAAGGGTTTAACATGTCCCGCTTTTTCGCCGTCGTCCTTTTGAGTGGTGCACTATCTGTGCCGGTCGCGATCCAGGCACAGGACCACAACGATAACCAGAACAAACGGTATTACGATAGTACGCACAACGACTATCACGAGTGGAATGCTAACGAGGATCAGGCATATCACCAATACCTGAGAGACCACCATAAGAAAGATCACGACTTTTCCAAGGCCAGCAAAAGAGAGCAGAAGGACTACTGGAATTACCGGCACAATCATCAGGATTCGCACTAACGGACTTGATCGTGTGCCCCGAGATCAGTGAATTCCCGCGGTATCGACAGCGAAGGCAGGTTTATAGATACCGACTCGCGAACCTCAGGAACGTCGGCCAGTTCGGACCAGCGGAGTGGCCGCCGCTGTGCTGACGGAAAGCCAAATCACCCTCGAGCAGCGCGGTCTCCATAGGCGGAAATTCGGTTGTGCCCAGATCTTTCTTTCCCAATAGCCGATAGACCGGGCCGGCAGCAAGCTCCGCCTGAAACTGTCCCAAGTCGTCCAGCCAGTTGCCTTCCACTTTCGGTGATCCACAGCTAATGAATACCGGCCGTGGCGCACACAGTGCGATCAGCTCATCGGAATCGACGGGCAGATCGTTCGCAGTCAGAGGACCTGCATATTTTAGAAAATTGCCAGCCATCCAGTGATACTCGGACGTGCCGGCTACGTTCTCGACAAGCTCGCCAAAATTGCGCCGGTGTGGTTTGGCTCCTCCTTCCCCGGAAGAAGCGATGAAGGCGATCGCGAAACGCTGATCGTACGCCATGGTGACCAAAGCTGCTTTTCCAAACCGGGAAAGGCCTTCGATGCCGACTCGCTTGGCGTCAACCGATTTGTCTGTTTCGAAGTAATCCAAGGCCCGGCTGGCACCCCAAGCCCAGGCGCGCAAGGCTCCCCAATCGTCGAGCTTGCGGGGTTGGCCATTATTGACCAACCCGATAATGCCTTCGGTCAGACCGGCCCCGTTATCGGCTTGATAGCTAGTGGGAATGAGAACGGCGTAGCCCCAGCCCTTCGCAAGAACCTGTTGTTGCCAGGTTGGACCTGACTCCTTTGGTGGACTAAAGCCTTTGGGGAATTTGAAACCGGGTGGAAAAACAAAACCGAACTCCATGATCACTGGCACTGGTCCCACTGCGTTCGCCGGAGTCGTGAGTGTCAGTTGGATGTCGACGTTAATGAGCGGGTAAGCGGAGTGGTCAACGTGACCGAGAAGTTTTTTGGTCACTACGGGCACACCGTTTGTTTCACGAGCAGTGCTGACGACTTCCCAGTTTACGTTTGGAACGTTTGCCGGAACGCGGCCGTAAACGTCTTCGTTAAACATCTGAACCAGCTCAGGAC
>JAVKSW010000230.1:0-4927 GCA_039583505.1 Bryobacteraceae bacterium
TACGACGTACCGGAATGCGAAGAGCGGGGCATGACGTACGCGGCTCCATTGAAAGTCACCATCCGGCTGACGGTCTATGACAAGGATCCGGAGACCGGGAACAAGACGGTTCGAGACATCAAAGAGCAGGAAGTCTTCTTCGGCGAAATTCCGCTGATGACCGAAAACGGCACGTTCATTATCAATGGAACGGAGCGCGTCATCGTTTCGCAGCTGCATCGCTCGCCGGGCGTATTCTTCGAGCGCGTGCAGGCGCAAGGTTACTTTCTCGGAAAGATCATCCCGTACCGCGGCAGTTGGGTGGAGTTCGAGTACGACAACAAGAACCTGCTGTACGTCCGCATCGATCGCAAACGGAAATTCTACGGAACGGTTTTCCTTCGGGCCTTGGGATTGAAGACAGATGCCGATATCCTTCGGGCGTTCTACAAGCTTTCGACGATCACGCTCAAGAATAGCAAGCTGTTGTGGGGCGTGAACGACAGCCTGATCGGGATGAAGCTGTCGCACGCCATCACGGGAAAGAATGGCGATCAAGTGGTGCCGCAAGGCCGCAAGATCACCAATTCGGTGTTCCGCGAAATTCAGAAGGCCAAGATCGAACAGGTCGAGGTTGCGTCAAACGACCTGGAAGGCGCTTACGTCGCGGCCGATGTTATCGATATGTCGACCGGCGAAGTGCTGATTGAAGCCAACCATGAAATAACCGCGACGGCGATCGGCAAACTGGCGGAAGCCGGGATTCAGAGCTTCGAAATCTTCTACCCGGACCGCGACGATGCCGGCAACGTTATTTCAGCGACCCTCCGCAAAGACGGTGTCAAGAGCCAGAACGATGCGCTGCTGGAGATCTATCGCAAACTGCGTCCCGGCGATCCTCCGACGCTCGACACTGCAACACAACTGTTCCAAGGCATGTTCTTCGACCCACGCAAATACGATTTCTCGCGTGTGGGGCGCATGAAGTTCAACATTAAGCTCTACGACAAGGCGGACTCGACGCCGCTCGACAAACGGACGCTCGACCAGAAGGACTTTATCGATACGATCCTGTATCTGCTGAAGCTGCGCAAGGGACTCGGCTCGGTGGACGATATCGACCATCTCGGAAACCGGCGTGTTCGTGCGGTCGGCGAGTTGCTCGAAAATCAGTTCCGCATTGGTTTGGTGCGCATGGAGCGCGCGATCAAGGAGAAGATGTCGGTTTACCAGGAGATGTCGACGGCCATGCCGCACGACCTGGTGAATGCCAAGCCGGTAATGGCCGCGATCCGCGAGTTCTTCGGGTCGAGCCAGCTTTCGCAGTTTATGGACCAGACGAACCCGTTATCGGAGATTACGCACAAGCGGCGCCTCTCCGCGCTGGGTCCAGGCGGTCTGTCTCGCGAACGCGCCGGATTTGAAGTCCGGGACGTTCACCCGACACACTATGGGCGCATCTGTCCGATCGAAACGCCGGAAGGCCCGAACATCGGCTTGATCTCGTCGCTGTCGTGCTTCGCTCGAATTAACGAGTACGGCTTTATTGAGAGTCCGTATCGGCGTGTGCGGGAAGGCGCTTTGGTCGATGAAGTCAGGATTTTAAATCCCGGCGACACAGAGTTCAAGGTCGGCCAGGTGATTTCACGGGAATCCGTGGACGGGGCCAACAAGTCGGCCGCAGGAAAGAAGCAGCAGGCCGAGTATGAAGCTCACTCCGATTACCTATCAGCCTGGGAGGAAGACAAGTACATCATTGCCCAGGCGAATGTGGCAATTAACGAGAGCGGCGGAATCGTCGACGACCTGGTGAACGCACGCCAGGCGGGCAACTTCGTGCTGAAGCACCGCGATGAGATTGAATACATGGACGTCAGTCCTAAGCAACTTGTCTCTGTCGCTGCCAGCTTGATTCCGTTCCTGGAAAACGACGACGCGAACCGCGCGTTGATGGGATCGAATATGCAACGCCAGGCTGTACCGCTGCTGCGCGCGGAAGCTCCGTTTGTCGGAACCGGGATGGAGCGGGTGACGGCAAGAGATTCAGGCGCGGTGGTGATTTGTAAACGCGCCGGCGTGGTAGATTCCGTTGACAGCGAGCGTATCATCGTGCGTGTCGAGGGCGGGGCACACGAGGGGCAGATGTCGCGTGAAGTGGGCGCCGATATCTATCAGCTCACGAAGTTCAAGCGCTCCAACCAGAACACTTGCATCAGCCAGAAGCCGGTTGTCCATCAAGGACAGAAGGTGAAGAAGGGCGATGTGCTGGCGGATGGTCCTTGTACGGAAGCCGGCGAGTTGGCGCTCGGCCGTAACGTGCTGGTCGCGTTCATGCCCTGGCGCGGGTACAACTTCGAAGACGCCATTGTGGTCAGCGAGAAGCTGGTGAAAGACGATTATTACACTTCGATTCACATCGAAGAGTTTGAAATCGAAGCTCGGGACACCAAGCTGGGTCCCGAGGAAATTACGCGCGACATTCCGAACATCGCGGAATCATTCCTGCGGAATTTGGATGACAGCGGCATCATCCGCATCGGCGCGACCGTGAAACCGGGCGACATTCTGGTCGGCAAGGTAACGCCCAAGGGCGAGACGCAACTGACTCCAGAAGAAAAGCTGCTGCGCGCGATCTTCGGCGAGAAGGCCGGCGACGTGAAGGATGCGTCGTTGTACTGCCCGCCGGGTATAGAGGGCACCATTGTCGATTGCAAGGTGTTCTCGCGCAAAGGTGCGGAGTTGGACGACCGCTCCAAGCAAATTCTGCAATTGCAGGAAGAGCGCATGCACCGCAATCTCGAAGATGAGAAGCGCATCTTGAGCGATGAACGGGCCAAGCGGCTGGAGGCATTGCTCCACGGCAAAGAACTGCAGGCGGACCTGCACGACGAAAAAACCAACAAAAAACTAATTTCCAAAGACACTCCGCTGACGCGCGATGTGCTGGAAAAGCTGCGCGCCCGCGATCTGAAGCGCATGAGGCTGAACACCAAGGACGTTCGGTTGAACGAACAGATCGACGAGATCGAAGAGATGACCTCGCGTCAAATCGCGGTTCTCGAGAAAATCACGGAAGAGAAGATCGCCAAGCTACGCAAGGGCGATGAGCTACCTCCCGGCGTGATCAAGCTGGTTAAAACCTACATCGCCATGAAGCGCAAGCTTTCGGTGGGCGACAAGATGGCGGGGCGGCACGGGAACAAGGGTGTGATTGCGCGGATCGTGCCGGAAGAGGACATGCCCTACCTTCCGGATGGTACGCCGGTAGAGATCGTTCTCAACCCGCTTGGCGTTCCGTCTCGTATGAACGTCGGGCAAATTCTAGAGACACACCTGGGCTGGGCTGCGGCGAAGCTTGGGCTTCACTTCGCGACGCCGGTTTTCGACGGTGCGGCGGAGAAAGACATTAAGGCGCGGCTCGCGGAAGCGGGACTGCCGAGCTCAGGAAAGATCGAGCTTTACGACGGCATGACCGGGCAGATGTTTGAGCAGGTAGTGACCGTCGGCTACATTTACATGCTGAAGTTGAGCCATTTGGTGGACGACAAGATTCACGCTCGCTCCATTGGACCGTACTCGCTCATCACACAGCAGCCTCTCGGCGGAAAGGCGCAATTCGGCGGACAGCGTTTCGGCGAGATGGAAGTCTGGGCGCTGGAGGCTTACGGCGCGGCATACATCCTGCAGGAACTGCTGACGGCGAAATCAGACGACGTTTACGGACGCGCAAAAATTTACGAAGCCATTGTCAAGGGCGAAGCGGCTGCCGAGCCGGGTGTGCCCGAATCATTCAACGTGTTGATTCGCGAGTTGCAAAGCCTCTGTCTGGACGTGGAGTTGATGAAGAAACCACGCGAGATGCAGGACCTGGCGCATGCCGCGGATTAAGAAGTCGAAAGGTATTCAAGGATAAATCATGTATCGTTCCTCTCCGTACGATAGAGCCAATCTGATTGCCGACTTCGATTCCATTCGAATCAGTCTGGCCTCTCCGGAAAAGATCCGGAGCTGGTCACACGGCGAAGTGACAAAGCCGGAAACCATCAATTACCGTACCTTCAAGCCAGAGCGCGACGGTCTGTTCTGCGCCCGAATATTCGGGCCGGTAGCGGACTGGGAGTGTCTCTGCGGCAAATACAAGCGCATGAAGCATCGCGGAGTGATCTGCGACAAGTGCGGCGTGGAAGTAACGCTGTCGCGCGTGCGCCGCGAGCGGCTCGGACATATCGAACTGGCCAGCGCCAGTTCGCACGTCTGGTTTTTCAAAGGCCTGCCGAGCCGTATCGGGTATTTGCTGGACATCACGCTTCGTGAGCTGGAGCGCGTACTTTACTACGAAGCGTTCGTGATCATCGAGCCAGGTGAGGCGACCGGCCTCAACCAGGGCGAAGTGATCAGCGACGAGCGTAAGCGCCAGCTCGATCAGGAGTTTCCGGGCCAGTTTGTCGCCATGATGGGCGCCGAGGGCGTGAAGGAGCTGCTCAAGAAGATCGATATCGAAGGGCTGAGCCTGGAGATTCGCGAGCGGATGAAGACGGAAACGTCAGCTCAAAAGAAGCTGAAATACGCCAAGCGCCTTCGAGTCGTCGAGAGCTTCCGAAAGTCCGGAAATAAGCCGGAGTGGATGATCCTGGACGTGATCCCGGTGATTCCGCCGGAGCTGCGTCCCCTGGTGCCTCTGGATGGCGGGCGGTTTGCGACTTCGGACCTGAACGACCTGTATCGCCGGGTTATCAACCGCAACAATCGTCTGAAGAAGCTGATGGAGCTGCATGCTCCGGACGTCATCGTGCGCAATGAGAAGCGCATGTTGCAGGAAGCCGTTGACGCGCTGTTCGATAACGGGCGCCGCGGCCGCGTGCTGCGGGGGGCCAATAATCGTCCGCTCAAATCGCTTTCGGACACGCTTAAGGGCAAACAGGGCCGCTTCCGTCAGAACCTGCTCGGC
>JAVKSW010000231.1:0-4923 GCA_039583505.1 Bryobacteraceae bacterium
AATGACAATTCCCGCGCACCTGAACCGCTCGACGCTATGGAAGTCACCATGCGCGCCATTGTCGAAAGCGCCTTGCGAAGCGCCGAGCATGCGGAGGGCTACGGCCTCGCCCACGACAAGATCATCCTCAGCGCGAAGTGCAGCAGCGTCCAGGATCTGGTGCATGTCTATGAGATGCTCGCCGCTCGCTGCGATTATCCGTTGCACCTGGGCCTCACCGAAGCCGGCCTTGGCTCCAAAGGCATCGTGGCAACCACTGCCGCTATCTCCGTTCTTCTGCAGCAGGGAATCGGCGACACCATCCGCTCCTCCCTCACGCCGCTGCCCAACGGCGATCGCACCGACGAAGTCATCGTTTCCCAACAGATCCTGCAAGCCCTCAATCTGCGCAGCTTCACGCCGCAAGTTGCCGCCTGCCCGGGCTGTGGCCGCACCACCAGCACCTTCTTCCAGGACATGGCCGACCAGATTCAGACCTATTTGCGCGAGCAGATGCCGCACTGGCGCGAGAAGTACTCCGGCGTCGAAGAAATGAAGGTCGCGGTCATGGGCTGCGTCGTCAACGGCCCTGGCGAATCCAAGCACGCCAACATCGGCATCTCGCTTCCCGGTACCTTCGAGCAGCCGGTTGCCCCTGTATACGTCGACGGCAAGCTTTCCAGGACTCTCCGCGGCGATCGCATCGTGGCCGAGTTTCGCGAGATACTAGACAACTACGTTGCCCAACGATACAGCGTCGCCGAACCCCTCACCGCAACCGTCGCCTGACCCCGACCTCCGAGCCGCTATCGCCGATCTTGAGGCTCGCGTCCGCGCTTTAGAAGCACGTTCCTCCGGGACCGTCCGTCAGGTTCGGGCGGAACAGGTTCAGCCCGAACACGAATCCCGCTTCGGCCTCACGGCCATCAACCGCATCGGCGCGGTGACGCTGGCCATCGGCATCGTCTTCTTCTTCAAATACGCCGCCGAGAATCAGTGGATCGGCGCCGGTGCGCTCATCGCCCTAGGTCTGCTCACCGGTCTCGCGTTGATCGCCGCCGGAGAATGGCTGCGTCGCGGCGCCCAGCAGGCCTTCGCGCAAGGTCTCGCCGGCTGCGGCGTGGCCATCCTCTACATCTCCATTTATGCCGCCTTCGGTTATTACAAGCTCATTCCGCGAGAGTTCGGTTTTCTCGGCCTGATCGCGGCCTCCGCCCTGGCCCTCGCGCTTTGCTTCCGTTTTGAGAGTCCCGCTATCGCCGCAGTCGGCTTTATCGGCGGCTGGATCGCGCCGCTGCTCGTGCCTACCGTCGGGTTCCGTTTCGCCTATTTGTGCGCGTTGACCGGCATCGCGGTCCTGATCCCCGCTCGCCTGTACCTACGAGACCAAAGCGCGGCCTTGTTCCTCGTGCCCTTCAACGCATTCTGGGCACTGCTGGCTGCCGCAAAGCATTCCGCGGGAGAATTCGTCGCTCTCACCATGGCCTTCGCCGCCCTCCATTTTGTCGGCGCTTTCGCCGCCCGTCAAACCCCGCGACTGTTTGCGTACCTATACGTCTGTGGGCACGCCTGCCTAGTCGCCGGCGGAGTGCGTGCCATAGACATGTGGGCCGCCGGTGTTGGCCTCGACACCCGCGCCAGCTTCGAAAGTGCGACCGATTCTGTCTTCCTCGCGCTCTACGGCGTGGTGATGATCAGCTATGGCCTGTTGCGTAGATCGGTCATCAATCGCTTCCTCGGTCTCGCATTTCTCGCCATGGTGATCATCAAGCTCTATCTCTACGATGTCTGGCAACTGACCCGCTTCTACCGCATCACGGCGCTGTTTGCCCTCGGCGTGCTGCTCCTTGCCGCATCCTATCTCTATTCGCGCTTCAAGCAACGCACCAGCAGCGAACGCTAGTCCTCGAATTCTGCTACACCCTCACTTCTGCACTAACTTCTGTATCTCGTCCAGCTCCCGTCCCGCTTCGCTCCACTTGCCTTGCGAACTCAACTCGCGGTACCGCTGCAAATGATCCCGTATCTGCTGAAGAGTCTGTACAGCTTGGCCCGAAGGCGCCGTAGAGCTGCCAGCTGTGGCGGCCTGAGTCGCAGGTGTGGCGTTCTGCGCGCCAGTTGCTGCTGGCCCGTTTTGTGCCGCCGGTTCCGTGCCCCCCAGTTCACCAATGAGCTGCGAAAGCGCCTGCTCATACGTGTCCGCGTACGCCAGCCTATTTCCCATCGCTAGTGCCACTTTCTTGAGCTGCGGCATGCTGGTCTGCGAGGCCTGGATGTAAATCGGCTCCACATACAGAAAACTGTTATCGATCGGCAGCACCAGCGTCTGCCCGCGCAGCACTTGCGAGCCCTGCTGATTCCACAGCGTCAAGTCTTTCGAAATATTCTGGTCCTGGTTAATCCGCGCGTCGATCTGCATCGGCCCGTAGATAATGTTCTGCTTGGAAAGCTGTTCGAAAACCAACTCGCCAAGGTGCTGCCCATCGCAACGTGCGGACATGAAGCCAATCAGGTTGTCTTTATTCGCGGGCGTAAACGGCGTAATCAGCATGAACTCCGGCTGATCTTCGCCCGGCAGCGTTGCCACCACGTACGTCGGCGAGAGCGCAGCCGGACCCGACTCGCCCTGTTGTTTACTCCCGCCCTTTGCTAAATCCCACAAATCCGCCCGATTGTAGAAAGATTCCGCATCGCGCATGTGAAACGTGCGATAAATCTCCGCTTGCGCACTGAACAATGTCTCCGGATAACGTGCATGCGCCCGCAGATCCGCGGGCATGGCCGAAGCCGGTTTGAACAGCGTCGGAAACAACCGCCAGTACGCCTGAATCAAGATGTCGCCTGGATCGAATACGTATAAATTCGTCTCACCCGTATACGCGTCGATCGTCGCCTTGATCGAATTGCGAATGTAGTTGACTGTCTGTCCATTGCCGAAATCCAGCTCGCGCGAATACGGATGCGCGTCCGAGCTCATGTAACCGTCGGCCATCCACACCAGTCGACCCGAATCGGTCAGCACCAAATACGGGTCGGAGTCCCACGTCAGAAACCCGGCCAGGGTCTGCAGGCGCTGCAGAATCGGCCGGTGAATCATCATTCGGCTGTGATCCGTCAGGTAGCGGGTAGTCAAAATGTTCAGATCGCCGTACTCGATGGCTCCGGCGAGCCGCATCGTTAGAGATGAAATCGGAAATCCGCCCGTGCCGCTGTATTTCGTATAGACACTCTGCGACCCCGAGGGATAGTTAAATTCTTGTTGCCCGGTATCGACGAACACCGGCTCATGCGCCACTTCGCTGTAATACAGCTCTGGTTTCGTAAACTTCAGGCTCTTGCTCGTCACCACTGGCGGCGCGTCTTTAATGAACAACACCGGCAAACCATCCGCTGTGATCCGGTTCGCTTCGGCCATCACGATCCCGTAACCGTGCGTGTACATCAACCGCGTGTTCATCCATTGGGTGCTGCCAAGCTGGCGAATATCGAGCTCGCGTGGTGAAACCAGCACTTGCCGGATCTGCCCGTCAATGTTGTAGCGATCCACATCCGTATCGAAATACACGTACGGCCGCAGCGGTTGTATCTGCGAGATCGTGTCGTGAAATGCCGTCCAATCCCAAAGACGCACGTTATCGAGCAGCGCCTTGTGTTTTGCGTAGTCGATAGGCATGTCCGGTACCGCCTCGAGGTTTCTCTCCGTCACGCGCTGATTCAGCCCATATGCCGACCGCGTGGCATCGATGTGGTGCTGGATATACGGCCGTTGCACTGCCAGCTCATTCGGCCGCACATACAACCCGGCCACGATGGAAGGAACGATATAGCGCACCGGCAGGATTAGCAGCAGCACCAGCGCCAGCTTCGCTCGTTGAGCCAAAACCAGGGCAGCGGCAGCCAGCGCCCCGAAAATCATCAACCACTGCAACGGCAGGACGACGTGGTCGGCCGTCCAATCCACTCCCACCAGGTAACTGCCGTGATCCTCCAGCAGAAAGCCGTACCGGCTGAAATAAAACTTCGCGGCCAACCCAATTAGTACGATCGCGCCCACCAGTCGGATGAATCTCGAGTTAAATGCCCGCCCCAACGACATGCGCTCGAATTCGAAGCCGGTTGCAGGTTGAAACTGTCGCAACTGCGTGCTCAGGTTCTCCGCATTCGATGCGAGCCAGTAGATCAGCAGCGCCAACACCGCTCCTACCAGCAATACGCGCAGAACCAGCGTGTAAAACGGCAGGCCGAAGAAGTAGAAGTGCAGAGGTTTGCCGAAGATTGGGTCCACAAACTCCGCCGCCGTCGCGGGCAGCCGCAAACCGCCAAAATACTTCACCACGGTCCAGCTATCCACCGTCGCGTTCGCCGCAATGATCGCCAGCACCGCGAAGGCAATCAGCGCAATCCGGGATACCAACGGACGCCGCAATAGTCCGAACACCGGCGTGTCCGCCTGATGCCGGATCCCCAGCTTGAACGCGATCCAGAATGCGAAGAAGAAAATCACGACTGTCAGCAACACCGGCCCGGTGCCGTAAATCAGCAGGCTGATCCAGGTGTCCACCTGGTGAAGTTCCGACCACCAGGAGTAATCGATGAGCGTGGAGGCGATGTAGCGTGAGCAGAACAGGATGATGAGGACGGCTACAACGACGAAGAGCACTCCACCGCGCCGTTGCCGCTGGCCGATGTATCGTCCAGGCTCAGGTTCTTGAGGATAGATCAAACGCGAGTATATCGCTGTTTATCTAGAGCGGGTCATGCCGCCATTCGCGGCGGCATACGAATTGTTCTCTACGCCGCATGTGCCTTCTCCTCCTGCAACAGCGCCAGTAATCCGTTCGTCACCTCATTGAAAATTTTCCGGCGCCGATGCACAATGCGTACCGGCCGGTATAGCTCCGCCGGCTCCAGGGTAAGCGCCACCATCCGGCCCTGCTTCAGATC
>JAVKSW010000232.1:0-4901 GCA_039583505.1 Bryobacteraceae bacterium
CAGGCGACGGTGTTTGCCTATGAAGATGGGCCGTGCTATCGCTGCCTGTATCCGGAGCCGCCGCCGCCGGGGCTGGTTCCCAGTTGCGCGGAAGGCGGCGTGCTTGGAATCCTGCCGGGACTGATCGGAATCGTGCAGGCCACCGAGGCGGTGAAGATCATTCTGGGCGTCGGCGAGACGCTGAAGAACCGGCTGTTACTCTATGACGCTCTGCACATGAGGTTCCGCGAACTGCGCTTGCGGCGGGAGCGCAATTGCCCGGTTTGCGGCGATCATCCGACGGTTACGAAGCTGATCGATTATCAGGAGTTCTGCGGAATACGACCAGCGACCGCTCAGGCGGCACCGGCCGAGGGCGTGATCGACGCGGTGGAACTGAAGCAGAAGCTGGATCGCGGGGACGACTTCACGTTGATCGACGTGCGTGAACCGCACGAATATCAGATTGCGCGCATCCCAGGCGCCAAGCTCATTCCGTTGGGCGAGTTGCCGAAACATCTGAGCGAGCTGGATCGAAACGCGGAGATTGTGGCGCATTGTAAGACGGGAGGCCGCAGCCAGAAAGCGGTGGACCTGCTGAAGCAGAACGGCTTCACGAACGTGCGCAACATGACCGGCGGCATCACCGCCTGGAGCGATAAGGTAGACCCCGCAGTTCCGAAATACTAAGCGGCTAGCGAGTCAGCTTGTAAATGAACAGCGCGACGCGTCGTGTCTGTTCGGGCTGACGCGCCAGGTTGATGGTTTCTCCGGGCGCGTGAGCACCACTGCCGTAGGCTCCGAGTCCTGAGATGCTTGCGACATAGGGCGCGACGAAGGAGAGATCGCCCGCGCCGCGATGCGTGGGGTCGAACGGCTCCATGATGTCCATCCCGAGCTCGCGATTGACTTCGTTCAATTCCTTCAGCAGTTCCTTATTTCCTGCGGTTTCGGGCATAGACGGATAGCCGTCCTGGAACTCGATGGCGGCTGACGTGCCGGGCAGATGTCCGGAGACGATCTCGCGCATACGAGCCTGGACGCGCTTGTACTGCTCGTCCGTGACGGTTCGAAGGTCGCCAGCGGCTTGCGCCTGAGCGGGAACCACGTTGACTTTTCCGGAGGCCGTGGCGCTGGCGGTAGCTTGATCGTAGGCCGCTTTTGTTCCCCCCACAATGAGACCAACGTTGTATGTGAGGCCGGGTTCGTGCAGATCCTGATTGAAGCGGTCGAGTATGCGAGCCATTTCATAGATTGCACCGTCGCCGACATTTTTTCCGAAAACGCCGCTCGAGTGGGCCGTCTTGCCCGTGCTGGTGAGCAGCCATTGATAGGCACTGCGGCGCGAGATGCTGGCCGCATCGTGCCCTTCGACTTGAACCCCTCCTTCGAACTCGAGCGCGGCATCGCTGTTCTTCCCGGCTTCGATGAGATCGCGCCGAGCAATGGACAGCGGCTCACCCGGACGCTCCTCATCGCCACTTAGAACGACGGTGATCTTCGCGCCGTCCAGCGCGTGATTTTCGTGGAGCGCTTTCAGCGCGCTCAGCATGATCACCAACCCGCCTTTCATATCGGAGGCGCCGGGGCCGGTTCCGATGTCGCCGTCGCGGGTGAATTTCTGGAAGGGGCTGTCAGGCTCGAATACCGTATCCATGTGACCGATCAGCAGGACGCGTTTGCCGCGCGTGCCGTTGTGCTCGCAAACCATGTGGCCCGCGCGGTGTACTTCTTCCATGGGAATCCAGCGGCAGGAGAAGCCGAGCGCTTCGAATTGAGGCCGGAGGACATCGGCAACGTTGCGAACGCCATCCGGATTCAGCGTGCCGCTGTTGATATCGACAAGCTGCTCGAGCATATGGAGGGAAGCTTGCTGATCGGCATTGACGGAGGCGACAATCTTACTCTCCTCTGGAGTTAACGAAACAGTGGTCTGTGCTGTCGCGAAAAGAATTGCGCTGAGAAGGGCGGCCAGGAGCCGAATGAGCATCTCTACTCTTCTACCGCATGTGTTGGGCGGGCACGCGCAAAGTGGTTAATGGGCCCGCGACCCGCGCCTAGACCGGGAGCAGTTTCGATAGCAGCCTGGATGAATTGCTTAGCGAGCAGAACTGCCTCATCGAGAGGCTTGCCGAGCGCCAGTAATGCCGTGATTGCGGCCGAGCAAGCGCACCCGGTTCCATGTGTGTGGGCGGTGTGAATCCGAACGCCTTCGAGTGTTTTCAAAGCGCCTGAAGCATAGAAAACGTCCACGGGAGGGCCTTCGAAATGGCCGCCTTTCACCAAGGCTGCCTGGCAGCCCAGATCGACCAGTTGTCGCGCCGCCTTGGCCATGTCTTCCACGGTGCGAATCGGAGTGCCGGTGAGAGCTTCAGCTTCGGGGATGTTCGGGGTCACCAAAAAAGCTCGGGGCAGGAGTTTTTCTTTCATGGACTGCTCGGCTTCCGGAGAAATGAGGCGTGCACCGTGCTTGCTGAACATGACGGGATCGACGATCAGCGGAAAGGTGAAGGACGTGGTGAGGCTGGCGATGGCTTCGACGATTTCAACACTGCCGAGCGCTCCGGTCTTTGCCGCAGCGGGAGGAATGTCCTGGAGGACTGCTTGAATCTGCTGGATGACGAGATCGGCGGAAAGCACTTCGACGCGCGAAACGCGCTGGGTGTTTTGCACGGTTACGAGCGTGACGACAGCTTCGCCGTAGACGCCGAACTGGTGAAACGTTTTGAGATCGGCCTGAATGCCGGCGCCGCCGATGGGATCGGAGCCGGCGATGGAGAGCACTACCGCTGGCATGCTCCAACGGTAGCGCAGGATTTCAGGACAGTGCTATTGGAAGGCTTGAGTCAGGGAGGTCTGGCCGACGGAGTTAGTCAGGTTGGCGATGACGGAGGTGATTTGTGTGACATCGCCGCCAGTGACGGCAAAACTGGCCTGTAACGAGAATGCGCCGCCCGCCGTATCGTTCGTGAAGAAATATTGGTGGAAGGCGGAGGAGGCGTCTGCGGTAGCCGTCAGGGTTCCGGCCGTGGTAGCAAAGCTGAAGGACAGAGGGCCGGCGCTGCCGATGGAGTACGTATTGTCGTAACCAGTCATGGTGATGACCAGGTTGGGGGACTGGCGGACGGCGGTGACGGAAGTAATTTGCACCTTAGAGGGCGAAATTATGAACGTTTGCGTGAATGGCGGCGCATTCGCAAACGTCAACGTAAAGGTGATGGTTCCGGCTGTGGTGCCAGTCTGAAACGTGATTGCCGGTTGTCCGTTGTAGGTCGCATTCTGTGAGCCCGCGGGCACGGTGACCTGCAAATTCGGGCTGCTGCTTCCAACGAAAGTAATGGCAGGATCGGCGGTCACGTTGGTTACTGAAGAGGCGAACTGCATGGTGAGCGTACCGATGAGCGGCGCGGTGGGCGCGGGACTGACGGTGATCGAAAGATGCGCTTGCTGCTGGCTCGTTAGAGGCTGGACGTCTACGCTGAAGGCCGCATTTGAAACGAGCGGAGCGATGCTTTGCGCCTGCAATGGAAATTGGCGGCTGCCGATTGAAAGGCTACCGGTGGCTGAGCCGAGGGCAGAGGCCGAGAACGTGATTTGGAAGCTGATGGAGGCGCCGGGTTGAATCACGGACGGCAGAGTGGGGGCGCCCGTCAGCGCGAATCCTGCACCGGAGACTTGCAAGGTGGGAACAGTAACCGCGTCAATGGTAGTAGATGGATTTGTGACGTTAATGGTGAAGCTGGTCGTGCCGCCCGCGATCACCTGGCCGAATGGTATCGGTGTCGCTGGATTCGCCGGTGCGGAGCACTTGCAGCTCGGATCGAAGTACGAAACCGTGAGCGAGCTGATGTCACCGACTACATTGGACGTACCCGCGCCTTGCAGCAGGAAAGATTCCGTCCCGATGTTAAGCGTAATCTGAAAAGTTGTTGCGGATCCGGGGGCGAAGGTGATCGTGAAATTAACGGATGACCCTGAGGCGAGCGTGGTTGGCAAGGTGGGCGGAGTGAACGCGGTGTTCGGGTTGTTCGCCGGGGACACGAGCCGTATCAAGGTCTGCGGATTTAATGCCGCGGGGCCGTTATTGCTCAGAGTGAACTGAATCGCCGCGGTATCGGTGACCAGAACGTTCCCGTAACTGATTGGCGTGACTGTGTTCGGTTGAAGAGCGCTGCCGTTGCACTGTGGAACTGTTGTGGGAACGCTGAGGCTCGTACATGTAAGCGCGAGTTGCGGTGGTGTTCCGTTCCCCTGAAGCGTTGCAACGGTGAAGGTTGTCGTGAGATTGATTCCAACTTGCATGGTGGCCGAGAGCGCGGTGGCGGTGGTTGGGCTGAAACTCACGGTGAACGTTTTCCACGCCTGCGGCGCGAGGGTAAAGTCCACTGGCAGGTTGCTGGTGAAGGATTGCGTCTGCGACGAATCGGGACCGGTAACGAAGCCCAATCCGGTGACTTGGACACTTGCGCCTGAGGTGTTTACCAATCGAAGCAAAAGGGTACTCGATCCGCCGACAGGCGTGTCCGCAAACGCGTATGTAGAAGGCAACTCTTGAAGCTGAGTGGTTGGAGCTGCTCCGTTTGAATTGTCGATGTAGAACGTGAGGCTCTGTGTTTGCGCGCAGGCCACCGCAGTAAACAGAAGAGCGAGGCACAGGGTTTTCACTTGCCAGCCTCCTGCCGAACTGTGGTCGTCGAAGCGAGGGGCTCGGCCGGGAGTTCCGAGAGTTGCATCACGGTGTCGTTCAGATGAAGAATCCAGTCTTGTTTGGTGGCTGCGGATGCGATATGCAGCCAGTCCGACGACGTGCGCTCGAACGTGAGGTCGCTCTCGGCAAGAGGGAAGGTGCGCACCGCTCCGCTTGCGGATAGGACCTCCAGCCCGCGCTGGTCATGGAACAAGATGAACGACTGCTGCTCGAA
>JAVKSW010000233.1:0-4900 GCA_039583505.1 Bryobacteraceae bacterium
TCGTGGCCGCCCAGCTCACCCGTTAACTCGTCCATCGGGCGGTCGAACGAATGCCGGTAGATGGTTGCCGTACTAGCGTTCAGCCATACGCGCGGCGAGCGTCGAGCTTCGGCGATTGCTTGGCCCACCACACCCGTGCTGATGGTCCGTGAATTCTTGATCTCGCGCCGGTTCGCGGCATTATACCGGCAGTTCACGCTCCGTCCGGCGAGGTTAATCACCACATCCGCGCCGTCTACCGCTTCCGCCCAATCGCTGAGGTCCTGTGCATTCCAGGTCAGCGTGCGCCATTCGGCTGGTTTTGGGTGCCGTGCGATCACCGTTACCAGGTGCCCCTGAGCGTGGAAATGCCGCGCCAGAATGTTGCCTATCTGGCCCGTACCGCCAGGAATAACAATGCGCAACGGGGACATTCACTTCGTGCCTGAGGTCGATTGTCCCATGTGGCTTCCACCATAAGCGTGTAAGGAATCGGCGGAATTCTCGTTCGGCGCCAACAAAAAGCCCCGGAGCCGAGGCCCCGGGGCTGCGAGTGCTGTCCGTTGAATTTTTTTTAGTGTGAGGCGAAGCTCCAGCCTGCCGCCGCTCCGTATTCAGGTACCCAGCTGCTGCCGAACTGGAAGAAATTGTTCACGTAGTGTACGTCCACTTGCGGCCGGATGAACAGGTGATGTGTCACGTAAAAACTCACCCCCGCTCCCATATGAACCTGAAAGTGATTGGAGCTCTCCAGGAAGTTGTTGCTGTTCGAACACCCGGCAAACTGGTCGCAATACGAGGTCGGGTAGTAGAACGACATTCTTGCCCCGCCCAGCCCCGCCTGTATTTCCGGTACAACTCGCCGCTCCGCATGACCGGTCGGATTCCAAATCCCGTTGAAATCGTAAAACATAGGTCGATAGTTCAATCCCGTGTAACTGCCTTGCGCGAAGCGGAAATCCATCTCAGCGCCCACGCCGAAGTGAGGCGTCATCATGAAGTCCCCGCCCACTTTGCCGAATGTCCCGCCCAACCGCGGAGTGGTAAAGGGCGATCCCGTTGAAAAAGTGTCGATGGCTTGTCGGCTGGAACTATCCATCGCCGTGCCGACACCGAAATAAACGTCTACATCGCTCTGCGCGTGTGCAAAGCTTGCACCGAAGCAAAGCGCCAAAGCTAGCGGAATGGTGCTGCGTATCAATCTCACGACAAATCTCTCCTCTGGTGTTTAGCCGAGGCAGCAATCTTAATTAACTCGGTCCCGTTCGAAAACGGTGTGTAGTGCGCCGGAAGGTCTCAACACGTTCCGGCGTGCTGCACTCGTACAGCATCTACGACGCGTGCTGGTGCGGATGCGGTTTCACCAACCCGCATACTAAAAATCACCTATGTAAACGTACGTGCGCTGTGCCTTACGCCTGTGCCGGGTTGATGCTCTCCGGATTTAATCCCAGCTCTTGAATCGCGTCTTTTGCCCGGTTCGCGTCAAAGCGGCGCCATTGCGACAGACGCGCGAGCGCCGCCGCGGTAATGCTCGCCGCATCCACTTCAAAGAAGCGGCGCAGATGCTCCCGATTCTCGCTTCGTCCGAACCCATCCGTCCCCAGGGCAGTCAGGCGGCCGGGCAGCCATGGGGAAATCTGATCGGCCACGATTTTCATGTAATCGGTCGCCGCAATAATCGGCATATCCGCGTTCCCCATCGCCTCGACAATGTAAGGCTTGCGTTCCGGCTCGCTCGGATGCAGGCGGTTCCAGCGATCCACTGCGAGCGCCTCGCGCCGAAGCTCCGTGTAGCTCGTCACGCTCCAAACGTTCGCGCCCACTCCATACTTCTCCGCTAGTATCGTTTGCGCTTTCAGAGCCTCGTTTAGAATGGGGCCACTGCCGAACAGCGTTACTTGTGCCGGCGCCGTTTCCGCGCTCTTGTAGAGATAGAGCCCGCGAACAATGCCTTCGCGCACGCCTGCCCCTTCCGGCATCGGCGGCTGCACGTAATTTTCATTGCAGACCGTCAGGTAATAAAAATGGTCTTCATTGTTTTCGTACATGCGCCGGATGCCGTCCTGCACAATCACGGCAATCTCGTAGGCGTATGCGGGGTCATAGCTCTTGCACGTCGGAACAACGCTTGACAGCACGTGACTGTGCCCATCGTCATGTTGCAGGCCTTCCCCGAGCAGCGTCGTTCGCCCCGCTGTCCCTCCGACGAGAAAACCCTTCCCGCGGGAATCCGCAAATGCCCAGATCAGGTCGCCGACCCTCTGGAACCCGAACATCGAATAGTAGATGAAGAACGGTATCGCGGGAACGCCAACGGTCGCGTAGGCTGTGCCCGCAGCCGTAAAGGAAGCCATTGCCCCGGCCTCGGTGATTCCTTCTTCCAGAATCTGCCCGTTTTGCGCTTCCTTGTAGTACATCAGTACATCGCTATCAACCGGCTTGTAAAGTTGTCCGCCGCTTGCATAGATGCCGCGTTCGCGGAACATCGATTCCATGCCGAACGTGCGCGCCTCGTCGGGAATAATCGGCACAATGTACTTGCCCAGTTCGGGCGATTTCAGCAAGCTCTTCAACACCGCTACAAATGCGCTCGTCGTCGATGCTTCACGCCCCCGCGAGCCGCCTAGCGCGTCGTGAAAAGTCTCGAGCGCCGGCGCCTGCAAATCGATCTTCTTCGCGTTCCGTGCAGGCAGATAGCCGCCTAGCGCCTCGCGCCGCTGCTTCAGGTATTTGATTTCCGGGCTCTCTTCTCCCGGATGAACAAAAGAGATGGCGTGAATGCTTTCTTTGGGAAGATTCAAATCGAAACGGCCCGAAAGATAAAAAAGCTCTTCCTCGTTCAGCTTTTTCTGCTGATGCGTGATGTTCTTGCCTTCACCCGCTTCGCCCAGGCCGTATCCCTTTACCGTCTTCGCAAGAATAACCGTCGGTTGTCCCTTGTGCTCCAGCGCTCGCTTATACGCGTTGTAGACTTTCAGCGGATCATGGCCGCCGCGCCGGAATCGCGCGATCTGCTCGTCGGTCTGATCCTCCACCAGCTTCAGCAGTTCGGGATACTTGCCAAAAAATTCCTTGCGTGTGTACGCCCCTCCGCGAGCTTTGAAGTTCTGATACTCGCCGTCCACGCACTCTTCCATCCGTTTCAGCAGCAGACCGCTCGTATCGCGGGCTAGCAGTTCGTCCCAATCGCCGCCCCAGATGACCTTGATGACGTTCCAGCCCGCGCCGCGGAAAACACCTTCCAGCTCCTGAACCACGCTGCTGTTCCCGCGTACCGGCCCGTCCAGCCGCTGCAGGTTGCAGTTGATGATGAACACCAGGTTGTCGAGCTTCTCGCGCGACGCGACGTGCAAAGCCCCCGTCGATTCAGGCTCGTCCATCTCGCCGTCGCCTAGAAACGCGAATACTGTGCGGTCGCTTCTCGGAATCATTTCGCGGTTTTCCAGGTAGCGCAGAAAGCGCGCGTTGTAAATCGCGTTGATTGGACCGATGCCCATCGATACCGTCGGAAACTGCCAAAACTTCGGCATCAGCCACGGATGCGGATACGAAGAAAGTCCGGGCGTATCGCGCAGCTCGTGGCGGAAGTTCAATAAATGTTGTTCCGTCAACCGCCCTTCGAGAAACGCCCGCGCGTATACCCCCGGTGACGCATGGCCTTGGTAATAAACCAAATCGCCCGCCTGTCCATCGATGCTGCCGCGGAAGAAGTGATTGAACCCCACTTCGCTGAGCGTCGCAAGCGAGGCATATGTCGAGATGTGGCCTCCGATATTCGGATCGTATTTGTTCGCCCGCACCACCATCGCCGCTGCGTTCCAGCGGATCAGGCTTTTGATCCGGCGCTCCATCGCCCGATCCCCCGGATACGGTACTTCTTCCTGTACGGGAATCGTGTTCACGTACGGCGTGTTGATCTTCTGCGGCGTCGTCACTCCGAAGTCCGCCGCGCGGCCTAACAGCTTTTCCAGCAGATACGTGGCGCGGTCCGGTCCGGCCTCATCCACCACCTGCTCCAAAGCTTCCAGCCACTCGGAAGTCTCCTGCGGGTTCAGGTCCGTTTGGCGTTCTTCTATCGTTTTGAGCATTTTCCTGATTGTTTGCGCTGGCTAATTTGCGATCGTCTTCGGCTCGGACCGCCCTCTTCGGCGGCTGTAAGCCAGGTTGTTCAGCGGCGGCCAAACTGGGGCCTTTGCGTCTAAATGAGCCTTACTTCAGTTAATTATCGCCTATCGCTTGCTTTTCCTTCTCTGCTCAGGCAATCTAAAAGGTTTTCGGAGAACACTCTTTTTGATGAAGGTGCGAGTCCTCTATCATGACCACTGCTTTGATGGGGCAGCATCGGCTGCATTTGTCACTCGATTTTTACAATCCAAGTTCTATCCCGGCGCCGACTTCCACTACACCGGACTGGCGCATCGTGCCGATCAGCTCTTCGAAGACAGTCTCTTCGACGGAGACGCAAACGTCATCGTCGATTTCAAATACGCCACCCATCCGAACGTAACCTGGTGGTTCGATCACCACCAGAGCGCGTTCCTCAGTGCCGAGGACGCCGAACATTTTCGTCACGACACCTCCGGCCGCAAGCTCCTCGACCCCAGTTACCGCTCGTGTACCAAATTTATATCGACGATTGTCCGGCAGCAGTATGGGTTCGAAGCGCCGGATCTCGAGGAGCTGGTCACTTGGGCCGACATCGTGGACGGCGCGCTGTATGAGAGTGCCGAAGCCGCCGTGAAGATGAACAACCCGGCTATGAAGCTGACGCTGGTCATCGAGGGAAGCCAGGGTCCGGAGCTGGTCCGGAAGATCATCCGCTTGATGCAGCAGGCGCCGCTCAAACAGATCATCGCCGATTCTGAGGTGTGCGCCGAATACGATCGGCTGTACGCCATTCACCTGCATAACATCGGCA
>JAVKSW010000234.1:0-4884 GCA_039583505.1 Bryobacteraceae bacterium
GTTGTCGGGTGGCGAGCGCAATCGCTATGCGCTGGCTCGCATGCTGCTGAAGCCTTTCAACTTTCTGTTGCTGGATGAGCCTACCAACCATCTCGATCTGCGGGCCAAAGATGTTTTGCTGGAGGCTCTCGAGGAGTTCACCGGCACGATTGTGTTCGTGTCGCACGACCGTTACTTCATCGAACATCTAGCGAATCGGGTGTTTGAGATTGCAGACGGCGAAGTTCGCGTCTATCCGGGTAATTATGCGGATTACCTATGGCGCAAGCAGGGCGGCGCGGAACAAACGCCCACGCTTGACGACGTGTCGGCCGGTGTCCCGAACGCCCCACCGATTTCCCTGCCCTCGCCAGCGCCCGCGCCTGCCAAACGCATCAATCCGATGAAGCTGAAGCAGATGCAGCAAGAGGCCAAGCGGCTGGAAGAACGGATCGCGGAACTGGAGACAGAGATTCAGCAATCGGAGCTGGCGTTTTCCGACTTCACGGGCGCGGATCAGGCCACGCGGCTCGCGGCTTTGCTCGAATCGCAACGGGCCGAGCTGGTTGCGGCGATGGCGCAATGGGAGCAAGTGACAGAGCAGATCGAGGCTACGGCTTAGCGGCGCGGGTCGATGCCTGCAAGTTCGTCGATTCTCCGGCGCAGGTAACGGCGTTCGACGGCATTGGAGGTGAGTGACAAAGCAACCCGATAAGCGGCAATCGCTTCTTCTTTGCGCGATAGACGGCGGAGCAGATCGGCGCGGGCGGCGTGATAGAGATGATAGCTGTCGAGGGTGCCGGAGGCGCCGATGCTTTCGAGACGGAGGAGTCCTTGATCGGGACCTTCGCTCATGGCGATGGCGACGGCGTGATTGAGAGCGACGGTTGCGGACGGATGCACTCGGGCAAGTTCCTGGTAGAGCGCCGCGATCTGTTTCCAATCGGTATCGCCAGAGGTGGGGGCTTCGGCGTGCAGGGCGGCGATGGCGGCTTGCAGTTGATAGGGGCCGATATCGCGAAGACGCAGAGCGCGCTGGACGAGTTGCAGTCCTTCGTGGATTTGGATGGCGTTCCAGCGTGTGCGGTCCTGTTCTTCGAGCGGGACCAATTCGCCACTGCCGGATACGCGAGTGTCGCGGCGCGAATCATGCAGAAGCATCAGGGCGAGCAATCCTAAATTTTCGGGTGCATCGGGCATGAGTTCACAGAGGGTGCGAGCGAGGCGAATGGCTTCGCTGCACAGCTCGCGGCGCAGGAGACTGTCGCCGGCGCTCGCAATGTAGCCCTCATTGAAGATGAGATAAAGGACGGCTTGCACGGCGCCGAGGCGTTCGGGCAGCGCATTCGCGGCGGGCACCTGGTAGGGGATGCGGGCTTGCTGGATCTTGCGTTGTGCGCGGACGAGACGCTGGGCCAGGGTGGGTTCGGGGACAAGAAATGCGCGCGCGATCTCGGGCGTGGTGAGGCCGCCGAGAGTACGCAGGGTCAGAGCGACTTGTGCCTCCTTATTCAACGCGGGGTGGCAGCAGGTGAAGATGAGCCTAAGACGATCGTCTTCGGATGAGCCGTTCATGCCGGATTCGAGCTGCGAATCGCTGATCGAGTCAGTCTCATAGCGCAGTTGATCTTCTTTGCCGCGCCGCGTTTGTTCACGGCGAACATAGTCGATGAGTTTGCGCCGGGCGGCGGCGGTGATCCAGGCGGGAGGGTTGTCGGGAAGACCTTCTTTGTCCCAATGGATGAGCGCCGCCGCGAAGGCGTCCTGCATCGCTTCTTCGGCAAGATCGAAGGAGCGCGAAACGCGGATGAGAGTGGCGATAATACGGCCCGATTCGCGGCGAAACACCGCCTCGACGGTGGAGCGCAGATCATCCATTCACTGAGACAGATTTGGAAGTCTCGCGAATGGGGCGGACTTCCACATAACCGGCGGCGCCGCGGCAGGCTGTGGGAATTTTGGCCGCCCAGTCGAGGGCTTCATCGAGGTCCTGGCAATCGAGTATGTAGTATCCGGCGAGCTGCTCCTTGGTTTCGGCGAAAGGGCCGTCGGTGAGAAGCACGCTGCCGCCCTGAACGCGCACAGTAGTGGCGGTGGCCGCGGGTTCGAGCGGATCGGCCGCGCGGAAGATACCGCGCCGCCCGGCTTCCTCCATTACAGCCTGATGAGCGGCGGCCACTTCCTGCATCTCGCCGGGCGTGGCCGCTTCATCTTCCTGGCTGTAGATCAGCAGCATGTAGCGCATAGGAAAACTCAGTGTAGCGAGACAGAGGAAGCGGCGTGAGTTGCCGGGAACCCGGGGCACGCTTTTACTTCGAGCATCTGGTCGGTATGCCTGGCGCTGTGAGCGGAGGCCGCCAAAATCCATTGGTAGCCATCCCAGGGGCCGAGAACGGGATGAGGCACCACATGGCCCCGGAGGGCAGGCGCTTCGATCAGTAATTCGAACGTGCGAGCCCGGCTTTCGAGGAAGAGCGCGACTGTTTCCGCAGGGCTCCACTGGTGCGATGGCGAAACGGGCGGCGGCGCTTGCAGCCTGGTGGAGCGGATCGGTACCTCCGCAAGAATCACCTCGTCAACTTGTGAATCCATTCGATCCGGCTGGCCTGGAGGTGCATCCTGCATCTGGCCGACGATGCCGTGAACGCGCTCCTCGATGAGGACCAAGTGTTCCAGAATCTCAGCGATGGACCAGCGGTCGGGTGCGGGTTTGAAATGCCACTGCGAATCGGACAAACCGCTCACGGCTTCGAGAAGGCTGTCGCGAGTGGAGGCGAGATGGTGTGTGGCCCTGGATAACTCGCGCGAACTCAAGAGCGGCGAAGGCGAAATTGGGGAAGAGACGGTGCTCATGATGACTCCTTTAAAGTATTGGCAGAAGAGTGCCGGACCGGAGCCCGGCACCATCGCAAAGCACTAAGAAAACACCATGACGGGGCGAACCTCGATGGAACCGAAGCGCGCGCCCGGGATGCCGGCGGCCAGCTTAGCGGCTTCGTCGGCACTGTTCGCCTCGACGAGGTAGTAACCGCCTAGTTGTTCTTTCGTTTCAGCGAAGGGACCGTCGGTGGTGATGGCCTCACCGTTGCGGACGCGCACAGTTTTGGCAGTGCCGGTGGGCTGGAGTGCGTTTCCACCCTTGATTGCTCCCGCGTTCTTCTTTCCGAAGGCTTCGTATTCGGCGGACTCGGCTGGGTCGAATCCATTGGCGAACCGTTGTTCGGGCTCGTATATCAGCAGCAGGTATTGCATGTTTTAGCTCCTCTCTGTGTAGACGACGGGCGAAATAAGAGAATTCGACAGGTGCATCGTAAAAATTTTCCGGCGAATGCAATTGACCATTGTTTCAGCGCATGATATAAAACTTACTTCCACTATGTTTCTTTCGTCTCCTCGCCGGAGCACGCCGGCAGTGTGCTCTCTATCCAGCGCTTTTGCCGCAGCTCTTTGCCTAAGCCTGTTCTCAGCTCCTTGCCGCGCCGACGTTGTGGTCAGCGACGGAGATTTCTCAAACTGGACTTTCGGCGCCTACACCAGCGGGACCGGCGGTCCAAGCGCGAGCATGACACGAGAGACAAGCGGAGGGAATCCAGGCGCGCGCCTGAACGTCACTACCAATACGCCGGGAACTTCCGTTGCGTTTGGCACAGGTATTAAGACGGATTTTTCGGCCTCAGCTTACCTGTCAGGTGACGCGTACACGCTTACATTGGACGTTTTGGCAGGACTGGGATCCTATGGATTGGGCCAGTTTGTTGACCTCACCGTTGAGCAAAACGGCGTTGTATATATGAGCAACTACGGCCTTTCGGCAGTTACTCACATACCTGTAACTTGGACGACAGAGACGTTCAGCGGGATACTGACGCCCGGTTCCTTCTTCAACGTGAGTGGCACGGGGCCGTCGGAACCGGATTTCTCCTCCGGGGTTGCAACTATGTTCGGATTCGCCGCCGGGAATAACCAGAGTAGTCAACTCACCATGTACTATGACAATTTCAATCTGGACGTGACTACCCCGGAGCCGGCCAGCTTCTTCCTTTTTGGCGCGGGGTTGCTGACGCTTCTATGGCTTCGTCCGCTCGTAGGCCGAAGAAGCAACTGAGGCTTTCCCCCCAAGAGCCCTAATCTGGCGGGACCTGCGTGTCCGGGGGGCGCTTGCGCTGCACGTCGTCCCAGCGACGAACGAGCTGTCGCCATTGATCGAGAGTGAGCACGCTACGCAATTGCACGCTCATTTCCAGGAATACGCGGGAGGAAGCGGCGCGCGCGGCGGCAACCCGTTCGATCACTGGCTGGGCGGCCTGCGCGGATACGGCTTGATCATTCAACACATCTTCCAGATCGCCTTCCGCTTTCTGAACGTCGTTGCGGGCGTCCAGTAAACGGGGGCGGTAGGAGCGCACGATTTGTTGAATCTTGAGATTCTGGGCGGGAGTGAGGCCGAGATCGGCTCGCACGGGACTGTTCCACCACGGGAAGTTCGCGCGGTTCTGCGCCGAACACAAGCACGCGACGGTCCCAGCCAACAGGAAAATGCGAAGCCGTTGAGCAATCATTCTTCAAAAAGGGCCTGCAAGGGCGCGGTGGACTGCGGCTCGCCATCCTGGGCCATGCCGCTCACTTGTAGCGCGAGCTGCGCATCTGAAATCGCGCTCTGGTTGGTATGCCGGGTTTGCTTTTCCTCATACACGAGGAATCCGCCAGCGACGACCAGCACAGTCATGACGGCGGACGCCCAGCGACGCAGTTGCCCATGCGGCCACCAGTGTGCGGGCCCGGTCAGCCTCGCATAGATTTTGCGGCGCTGCAACGCGAGAAAATCGAAACTCACGTCCTGCCGACAATCGGCCTCCACAGCCAGCCGATTTGCCTGCATAGCGGCCAAGCGCGCCTGACATTCGA
>JAVKSW010000235.1:0-4867 GCA_039583505.1 Bryobacteraceae bacterium
GCACCGGGGTGGCGATCGGCTTTTGAAGCATGATAGCGCGCTTGATCGCCGCGCATGCTTCGACGGCGGCCAGATGAGAGTTCGGGAAGGTGCAGACATCTACATAATCGAGGCCGGGATAACGGCATAACTCGCCAAAGTCCTGAACAAATTCAGCGCCCCAGCGCGTGGCAAATTCGCGTCCGCGCGATTCGGTTTTATTTGAGCAGGCAAGAAGTTGGAAGCCGATGTTTTTATAAGCTTGCGCGTGCTTGTTCGCAATCGCGCCCGTTCCCAGGATGCCGACTCGCACGTCTAGATCCCTGTTTCGGTTCCGCAAACACTGACTTCGAGGCCAGCTTCGCGGAAGAACGCGGCCTTCGTTGCCAGAGCCTTGTTTGCACTTTCAGAATCCGGAGCATAAGCGATCTGAATGTGATTCGCTTTATGACGCGCCATCATCTGGTCGCGCGAAATACCATGGAGAACGGCATGCATGATGGGCCACTGCGGGGTCGTGATGCGCCATCTGCGCTCCGTCTCCGCTTGCGGCAGTTCGACAACGCGCGCCCGCCCGATATCCGCGCTTAGCTTCCCGCCTTCTATGAAGACCCGGCTCCAGACGATTTCGCCCGGCTTGCTCACGCCCTTCAAGGAGCCGCCTCCGAGGCGAAAGTACATAGGCGGTTGACGTTCGCTGACCGACCCCGCGTAACCGCCGATGTTGTGAGCCGGAGGCACTGCACCAGAAATCTCAAACACCCAGACAAACTCATCACCATAGGGTTCGCCATAGCGCAGATCGTGCAGCGTCGTCTCCGGCGGAAGACCCAGCGCATTCCAAACGCGATTGGTCACCAGTGCATCCAGCGCGGCGCACTCATCCACTTCGTTGAAATGCGGAAGCGGCTGGCCTTCGTACAAGGTCCTTCCATCCGCGGACTTTACGGGTGGGCGGTCGGAGTTGTTCAGCAGGCCTTCGGCCAGATCGGACGCAGGCGCCAGATCTTTGAGCCCCTGTTGATACTGAATGCCGATTGCCGCGCAGCCAAACTCGTTGGCGATGCGCAAAGCCGCAATGTACATGCGGCACTGATCGAGAATTTGTTCGTCCGTTAAATCGGTTTCGGGATTGTGACCGGTCTTGAACTGCAAGCCTTTGCCATCGAGCCAGGTCCGCACTGCCTGCGCCTCCTGCTGGGGAACCGCTCGCATGGCCGCATACAAGGCAGACTGGCTCAATCGCTCCTTATACACGCCGGTTGGGTTTAGCAGATGATCAGGGATGATCGCGTTAAACATTCCCATGCATCCCTCGTCGAAGACGCCGATAATTGCCTTGTCGCGCTTGAGTTGCCGCGCGAGTGACATGCCGAGCGCTTGTTGCGCCGATGGAAGCCGCAAGCCATTCAGCGCGCGCACGTGGGTGGTGTCGTGCTGAACCGGCGAGCCCTGCAGCCATAATTTCAATCGCGACAAAAAATACTCGTCCTTGAAATCTTCGGACCACAATGTTGAATACGGGACGCCGGCCTTTGTCAGTGAACCGTTTAAATTCAGCATCCCCACCAAGCCGGGCCACTGCCCGCTCCAATTCGCAATCGTGAGAATCGGTCCACGGTGCGTGATCAGGCCATGCAGAACATGATGGCTGTACTGCCACACCGCTTCGACAACAATGACCGGCGCATCTGGAGGAACATCGCGGAATACTTCCATGCCGTATTTCTGCGAATCGATGAACCCATGCTTCTTCACAGGATCAACCGGGTGACCGCGTTTCACGTCAAAACCGCAGTTTTCAATGGCTTGGACGACGGCTTGTTCCACTTGCTGTTGCGCGGGCCAGCAGACCTGATTGGCGGAAAGACGCAGATCGCCGCTTGCAATCAAGATGGCCTGAGACATGGCTTCCATTCTCACAGACGCAACAATCGGGCGATGCCGATCAATGCGATAAAACGACGCGATAAAACGAATTGCAGGATTACTGCTCGATTTGAACCAGATCGTTCGAAGACATAGGCGCTTCGTCACTCCATCGCAAACCGTCGCCCTGGTGGAGCGCGCGATTCACGCTTCGTCCGATGGCGAGCGACCCTCGAATCAAATGCCTCGCCCGCAGCGGCCCTGCCACTTTCATTTCGCCGAGCCAATGCATGCCCATGCTCATGGAACAACCGCATTCCGCACAGTCAGGCGCACCTCCGAACACGCACGGCTCCACGCGGCTCTTGAGATCGGCCGTGTAATTCACCGACAGCTTGGAAAATAGACATGCGGACGGACTGGCAGGAGGTTCCAGAAACGCGTCCATCAACCCTTTGTGCATCGTGAGCTTCGAAAACCTGTCGCCGACGGAAGCAAAGTACTGCGCCAGTTGACGCCTATTCTCACGGGTCAGGCGTTCGGCGGAATCCTCGTTGAGCTGGGGCGTGTAAACGCTGACCCAAATCCGATCCACCTCCGGCCGCGCGTTCCAGAATTCAAGATAGCGATCCATGTAGCCAGGCTGCTCGATGTTCTTCCGGACCACCGTCCAGTGAATGTTTACCCGGCGGCCTTCGATGTTTCTGAGAATGCGTTCGTACGTGGCGGGCTTGCGGCGGATGTCGTGATCCTCGGGGTTGCCGTCAACGGAAACAGCGACTGTAACGTTCGGCAGCTTCGTCCAATCGGCCGGGACGGGAATTACGGCACTGGTCACAACCATCGTGTAAATACCGCGGCGGCTGAGCTCGGGCACGACGCGGTTCAGCTCGCGATGACGCATGAGCGGCTCGCCGCCGACGAGCGAGACTTGTAGTGGCTGATGTTCATCGATTAGCCGGAAAATGCGCGTGACGAGCTCGTCGCCGCGAAAATCACTTACTGTCCGTAGGTTCGGACCGCCTTCGCCCAGGTGGGAATCGCCGTATGCGTAGCAACCCGGGCAATGCAGGGGGCACTCGCGGGTCACTTCGATCGAAAGCATGGGGATCTTGCCTGTTAGTACTTTTCCCCATGACTGAAAAATGTTGAGCGGCTTCATTGAGACTATTTGGCTCTGTGACGCGCATCGCGCCTAAAGCGATTCAAATTCCTTACGCGAACGTAATTACAGAACCCAACCGAGCGTGATCTGATAAGCACGCGGAGAGATCCAGTGAGTACCGCTGAAAGTAGAGAGAAAGTTGTATAACGCTGCTTCGTTGGTAATGTTCACGGCGGTGAACTTCAGGGTCGTCATCACGCCTTTTTCCTTGTGGAAAAGATTGTCCGTGCCAATCCCCGCATCGAAGACATTGCGGCCGGCAATGCGGGGTGGATTGGTGTCGGGATTGTAAGTGCCTGGCGCCGGTATTCGAAGCCTGGTCGCGCCGTAACTTCCGGCGCACGAGGAGATCGGGTGTTCCAGCGTTGCGAACTGACTTCCACAGTAAAAACCGATCGCGGCTTGCCCGTCTCCGTTGAGCGCGAGGGCGTCCGCAAGATCTGTAACGGCACCCGCCACCTCTCCGCTGTCGTAGCGCCACGTGAACATAACCCAGGGTCCATACTTCTTGTACTGATAGTGCAGATAGGTGGTCTGCTGAAGCGCCTGGTCGTGGTCGATCCGGAATACGCTGGCATTTAGCGGCGAGTTGAAGATCAGCCCTCCGGATTCAGGTCCGAAAAACCGAGCTCGCGTGTGGCCGATGGTCGCATAAGCTTGAAAACCGTGCAAATCCGAAGTGGAGATGCGGGCGGAAACGCCGTCGATCTTCGATTGACGCCATTCGATAGGAAACGCGATCGGGGTATTCAAGAGCGTATCGAAGTCGAAAGCGTCCAGCGTGTGTTTCCAGAAATAATCCGCCTCAATGCGCAGGTACTTGCCAACGCCCTGTTCCAAGCCGCCGTCGAGTTCGTTGCGATGCCCGGGACGAAGCGCCTGGCTGCCATACCCGCCAAAGACATTGGAAGCCAATCCGCCAGCTCCAGTGGTGCTCGATAAAATTAGATTCTCGTTATACGGCGTTTCCATGGTGCGGTCGTAGGAGCCGCGCAGCACGGTTCCGGTCTTCTTGAACAAATAGGAGAATCCGAATCGCGGCTCGAGCAGGTTGTCGTGAGAGATGCCGCGGTAGTTATCAAAGCGCAGACCTAGACTCAAACTGAGATTCTTAATGGTCATTTGATCTTGCGCATACACGGCCTGTTCGTCGATATCCGCAGCGCCGTGAAAGCGAAACAGAGAACCACCGCGAGACAAATCGTATGGGATGAGACCGGGCGATAGATTCGGGTTCGCGGTGTATCCCAGAGCCGCGCAGGCATTTGGATTGGTTAGAGTCGGCGTCGTGACAGCGCTGCCGTTCGGCGTTAAACAAACCGGGTTGAAGGTCGGGTCGGTAAGGCCCAGGTCGAAATTTTCCAGCAGGCGGTATTGCATAAGCTCCGTGCCGATCTTCAGGTTGTGAATTCCATTGGCGTACGAAAAGTCAGCTCGCGTGCCCCAATTCGTCAAATGACGATCCTGGCCAATGGTCGCGGGCGAATCGTTGAAAAGGTCGTTGCTTGGGTAATAGTTCACTCGATCCTCGCGCAGGAACGGGTTGACGGATAACAGCGCTCGCGCATTGAATGTGTGCTGATATCCGAGAGAAAAACTCAATGTTCTCGCTTGCTGGCGCTGATCTTGCTGAGACTGAACATAGGTATCGGGGATCTGAAACCAATTGCGAGCTGCGAACATATCGAGGTGCAGAGAATCGCTGCTTCCAGGCACATAATCGATGCGATCGAAAAAGTTTTCGCTATTGCCAATATCGTGATTGGGGTAGAATTCCGGCGTATCTAAGAAGCGGCCCGTTCTGCTGTTATCTGCAAGGAAGAAATTTCCCCATTTGGCTCCGCCGATCCCGAA
>JAVKSW010000236.1:0-4861 GCA_039583505.1 Bryobacteraceae bacterium
CCTTTGCTGCGAGGGCGCGACTTCACGGAACAGGACGTCGCATCACACAGGCAGGTGGCGCTGGTGAATCAGCAGTTCGCATCGACTTACCTCAGCGGACGCGATCCAATCGGAACCCGTATCCGTTTCGGAATTGGAAATTTATCGGGCGCGCCTTGGAAGACCGTGGTCGGCGTGGTCGCGAAAATGGCTCACGAACGTTTGGAGGACCGGGGACAGCCGATGACCTTTGTACCGGCGTCAGAAGCCAGCAACTTTGCGGTCGCCTACCGTGGGCTGCCCGAACCATTGACATCGCAGATACGCGCTGTGCTTCACTCAGTCGACCCTGTGTTGACGATAGCGGATGTGCGGACGATGAGGGAACGAATGAAGGCAAGCAACGCGCGGCGTACATTTGAAACGGCCTTGCTGACAGGGTTCTCAGCGGTCGCGGTGTGTCTTGCCTTGGCGGGCGTTTACGGATTGATGTCTTACCTGGTGCGGCAACGCACCGCTGAGATAGGTGTGAGAGTGGCGCTTGGATCGTCGAAGGGCAGGATCATGCGTTTAATCGTGGGACAAGGAATGCGGCTCGTTTTGTTGGGCGTAGCAACCGGGATCTGCGCCGCCCTGGCGATTACGCGTTTACTGAGCACGTGGCTCTTCGGTGTAAGTGCGACGGATACCGTCACCTTTGTGCTTGTGCCTTTGGCGA
Organism: Bryobacteraceae bacterium; assembly: GCA_039583505.1. Classification (GTDB taxonomy): domain Bacteria; phylum Acidobacteriota; class Terriglobia; order Bryobacterales; family Bryobacteraceae; genus Bog-105. The sequence goes on from JAVKSW010000236.1 coordinate 698, forward strand.
TTCTGATCGTGACGTGCCTTGGTTGTATATTGCCGGCTTCCGAGGCAACGCGAATCGACCCGATCAAGGCTTTGCGGAGCGAATAGTTTGTTGCCGGCGTGTGCTGGCCCGTAGCTGCATTCGGTGGCTTCGAGTCACACTTACCCACAAAAGGTGATATACATTACAGTTAAAGCATCGGTAAAGCGACTCTCACCATTCGCCGCCGGGGATAATGAAGGAGTTCACAGAGGCGAAGCTGCGCTAGGCTCAATTTATCCGCCGGTTTCTGGAAGAGAGGACCGCTAGGGACGGGCGGATCAGGCAAATCGGGGAGGTACCATATGACCCAAGACGGCGCCGAGGCGCTGACGGCCCTAGTCTCCCGCGGAGATATATCGGATACGGTCTTTCACGAAATGATGGACGCGCTGCCCGTCGCGATCTACATGACGGACGCAGAGGGCCGGCTCACCTACTTCAATCCCGCGGCCGTAAAGCTTTCCGGCCGGACGCCTGAAATCGGCACGGATAGGTGGTGCGTTTCCTGGAAAATGTTCCTCGCCGACGGCACTCCTCTGCCGCATAGCCAATGCCCCATGGCGCTTGCAATAAGGGGTGGCGCGGCGCCGACCGGCATTGAATACGTCGCCGAGCGGCCGGACGGAACACGCTTCTGGTTTACACCTTATCCGGCCGTGCTGCGCGACGGTGGAGGCCGCATTATCGGTGGCGTTAACGTGCTGATTGACAATACGGACCGTAAGAATGCCGAGGTGGAAGCGAATGCACAGTTCCGCACCATTATCGAAACTACGCCGGAATGCGTCAAGATCGTTGCGCCGGATGGCACGCTGCTGTTCATGAATCCGCCGGGCTTGCGGATGGTCGGCGCTGCATCCGCCGAGGCTCTGACGGGCAGAAATGTATATGACATTATTGCGCCGGAAGACCGGGATCGCTTCCGCGAATTCAATGAGATGGTTTGCGGCGGTGAGAGAGCTAGCCTTCACTTCGAGATCGTTGGACTGAACGGCGAGCGGCACCACATGGAAACGTATGCCGCTCCGTTGCGGCACAGCGATGGAACGACGGTCCATCTGGCTGTCACGCACGACATAACGGAGCGCAAGCAGGCGGACCGTGCCGCGCTCCTGTTGAGTGCGATTGTCGATTCATCGGACGACGCCATCATCAGCAAAAACCTCGACGGTGTCATCACGAGCTGGAACAAGAGCGCGGAACGCCTTTTCGGCTATACAGCCGAAGAGGCGATCGGCCACACAGTCGCCAGCCTGCTGATTCCCGAGGATCGGCAGGAGGAAGAGCCCGACATCCTCGCCCGGCTGAAAAACGGCGACCGCGTCGATCACTTTGAGACGTTGCGCCGAAGGAAGGACGGCTCGCTGATCGACATCTCGCTGACGATTTCACCTGTGAAGAATGCACAAGGCGTCATCATCGGCGCTTCCAAGATCGCTCGCGATATTACCGAACGCAAGCGCATTGCGTCGGCATTGATGCAGAGCGAGGCGCGGTTCCGGCAGCTTGCGGACACGATGCCGCAAATCGTCTGGACGGCGGGACCCGAGGGCAAGGTCGATTACCGGAATGAACGCTGGTATCAGTTTACTGGCTTCAGCCAGGTTCCTTCCGCAGATGCGAACTGGGAATCGATCCTGCATCCCAATGACCTCCAGCGAACCCGCGATACCTGGTCTGCCGCGGTTTATTCGGGAAATCCCTACAACATTGAGTGCCGCTTGTTAGACCGGCAGGAACATCGCTGGCGGTGGTTCGTCGCGCGCGCAGTGCCGGTCCGCGATGCGACCGGACAAATCGTGAAATGGTTCGGCACCCACACCGATATTGACGAACAGAAACGGGTCGAGCACGAGCTTGGCCGGGCCAACGAGGATCTTAAGCAGTTCGCCTTTTCGGCGAGCCACGATCTTCAGGAACCGTTGCGCGGCATCAAAATCTACAGCGAGCTTCTGACGAAACGTCATAGCGACAAGCTTAACGGCGAAGCCCTAAAATTTCTGCGATTCCTGTGCAACGGCGCGACGCGCATGGAAACGCTGGTGCGCGATCTCCTGACCTATACACAGGTGATGAGCTTCGACACACCCATGGAGCTAGTCGATGCGAATGAGGCGTTGAAGGCTGCGCGGGCGAACCTATCACGTATTATTGCCGATAGCGGCGCCCACATCACAACTGGTCCGCTGCCCTCGTTGCCGGTCAACGGAACGCATCTGCAGCAACTGTTTCAAAACCTCATTGGCAACGCCATAAAGTACCGCAGCCCGGAACGGCCGCCGGTGGTGCACCTCGGGGCTGAGCGGCAGAACGAATACTGGGTTTTTTCAGTTGCCGACAACGGCATTGGCATCGAACCCGAGTACAAAGAGAACATTTTTGGGCTTTTCAAGCGTCTGCACAGTAGCGATGAATACTCAGGAACCGGAATTGGATTGGCCATCTGTCAGCGAATCGTGGATCGGTATCATGGGCGGATCTGGGTGGAATCCGAACCCGGACGAGGATCAACCTTCCGCTTTACGCTCCCCGTCTGACGAAAGGTCCGCCGACATCGCATGTGATGTGCTGATTGTCGAGGACAACGAGTCCGATGTGTTCCTGATTCGGGAAGCGATTGAGGCAACCAAGCTCCCGCTCAGGCTGCACGTGGTGGAGGATGGAGAGCAGGCTGTGCGGTTTTTCGACCAGGCCGATTCCAATGCGAGCGTGCCCTGTCCCGCGGTGGTCATTCTCGACATCAACCTGCCTAAAAAGCAGGGCGGCGATGTGTTGAAGCACATGCGCCAGAGCCACAAATGCGCAAGCGCCCTTGTCATCGCTGTGTCCACATCGGACTCCGTGCAAGACCGCGAGCGGATGAGAAACCTCGGCGCGAATCGGTATTTCCACAAGCCGTCCGAATACGACGATTTCATGAAACTCGGCGACCTCGTTAAGGCTTTGCTCGGCGACCCTCCCCGCCAATGAAATCGATGGGGTTTGAAGTAAGCGCTGCGGCTGCTATTTCGTCTTAGAGCGGGATCACTCGCTTTATCAACTGCTGTTTCTGGCCGAGTGCGGGTTACCTGGTACTCGGCGACACCACGACGAGGCCTGCTAATTGCCCGAACTGGGAATGCGCGAGATACACCGTGCCATCCTTCGTGACGACTCCGTTGCGAGCGCCCTCGTGGGTCGGCACCACTGCGACCTGGCTGAGCTTGCCGGTCGAGTCGACCCGGGCGACCGTCAGGCGCGCGTCTTTGGCAGCCCCGACGTACAACATGTGAGTGGCTGGCGAGTACTTCAGATCATCCACGCCGTCGCCAGTGTCGATAGATGACAGCTTCTCCCCGTTGTGACCTGCATCCAAGATCTCCGCCCGCGTGCTGCAGGCAACGAACAGGTATCCAGCGTCTTGATCGACCGACAGACCGTGCGGACCGTCCTCCCCACACGAGGATTGCCACTTCGCCACGGTTTTGTGTGTCTTAAGGTTAATCGCGGTCGTGAGGTCCTTGTCCTCGTAGTTCATGTACAAAACGCCGCGCTGTGCATCGACTGCATAGCCTTCGGGCCGGCCCTCGAATGTCAGTTTTTCCTTTTGACTCAGGGTCTGGCTGTCCAGAATACGGACAGAGTTGTCGCGTGGCGCGGTGACCCAGACCTCGTTTGTGGGCGCTACATAGACCACGCCGTCGGGGGTAGAATCGATGTGGCCACAGGTCTTACGCGCGAGGGTTCTTTCGTCAACGGCGCATACACTGGAGTCGGCCCGGTCACCGATGTACACCAGGCCGTCACCAATCGATACGCCGCTGGGACCTTGAGCACGTTTGCGGCCTCGGAATTCCACTTCCTTTGTCGCAAAGCCCGAGATCTCACGGACGCTGCTGTTTCTGGTGTCCACCACATCGACTGAGCCAATGTTTATGGCCGGGGCCCAGACGTAACCGGTCTTCGGATCATAGGCGATGTAATCCATCGTGATGTTTCCCTGGCCGTGGTCGGGAAGGGCCAGGGTGCGAACCGTGTAGTTCGCGTTTTGGTCGCCGGCAGCTTGCAATCCAATAGCTATTGCGCCGATGCCTATTACGGCGATTAGCAGGACAGAATTTCGTATTTCCATGCCGAGAATCGTAGCACCATGCTCGAGGTGCT
>JAVKSW010000237.1:0-4855 GCA_039583505.1 Bryobacteraceae bacterium
CGGCAGATGTTGTCTCCCATCTTCGATTTCGAGAAGCACTCGGCCTCCGAGCAGTACATGGACAGGCTTCCTGAGCCGATTAAGAAGGCGATCAAGGAACAGCGTCCCGTAGAAGGCATGGATAAGGATCAGGTGCTGCTCGCGCTCGGTAAGCCGCGCAATAAAAGCCGCGAGACAAACAAGGACGGCGACGAAATCGAAGACTGGATCTACGGCGACCCGCCTGGAAAGGTGACTTTTGTCACCTTCAATGAAGGCAAAGTCGTAAAGATCGAAGAATCGTATGCTAACGTGGGCGGCAGAACCTCGCCTCCCTTGCCGTCTCCTCGTTAGCAGTTTCCGCTCGCAAAACTTCTGAGGGTATTTGCGCGTAAATGGCGCTTACCCGCATGAGGAGGGACGGAGATGTCCTGTGCGTTCATCAAAACAGCTTTTGCGGTGTTCAGTGTACTTGCCCTGACCGGGGGATTACGGGCGAGCGATTTATTGTCGGAATCCAATTCGCAGTCCATTTTTCTACCGCTAGGAATCGGACTGGGAAACGGGCAGCAGGCGGCGGCAATCGAGTTTTCGACCTCGAATCCGCTGAGTAACGTCACGATCGGGGTACCGCTCGACGTGACCGATTTCTATGCAAGCGGCCAGAATGTGGCCATAAGCGCCTATTTGACGAATAGTTTCGGACCTGCGACCACGGCGGGCAATGTATTGGATTCCGTCCAGTTGGGAGTAGCGCCGAATAACAGCGCCTCCGATTACTACAGCTACAACTACAATGCCGTGAATCAGACGCTGTTTTCGAATCTAAGCCTGGCTCCCGGCACCTACGACATTGTACTGGCGGAACTGGACGGCGCGCCCGATGCCGGCATTCCGCTGGATTTCGCGGGGGGAACGTTGATGAACGCGCCCGGCGTCAAGTTCCTGGGAAGCTTTACAACCGCGCAGCAGAGTGGAACGTTTGTGCCTGGTTACAGCGGATGGGGAGACACGTCGCAAGCGAGCATCTTCGCGGGTCCCCTCGAGTTCAACATTACGGGCAACGACCTTGTCTCCGGCGCGCCGGAGCCATCGTTTGAAGTCCTAAGCGGCTTGTTGCTTCTGGTTGGCGTTGGCGCCGTCCGTTCTCTTCAGCGAAATTTCAGACAGGAAGTGTAAGTTGTAGTCATGGGTGTTCGGGTGCAGTCGGGCAGTAGGACTGCGCCTTTCCTCGCTCTTGGCTTCTACGCTTGCATCAGTGTGTACGGAAGAGACCAGCGGCAGGACGTGATTCGCCGCGTGGACGCGACAGAGTTATTGCGCGAAGCCAATCTCTCCGGATATACGGTCACGGAATACTACACGATCAAAAACTCTCATTTCAGCCGGCCGGCTGAGGTGACCGTCGAGACGACGTATAAACGGGGCGGAGGCAAGACTTACAAAGTGGTATCGCGGAGCGGACCTTCGCTGCTGGCCAATACCGTCATGGACCGCCTGCTTCGGGACGAAAGGGATATGAGCTGGGGTGTACCGAGGGAACGGGCCATCATCACGTCAGCGAACTACGATATGAAGCTGATGAGCCAGGAGACGTTGGACGGCAGGATCTGTGACGTGATCCAATTGACTCCGAAAAGAAGGAGCGCTTATCTGCTGAAGGGGCGCATGTGGGTGGACGCAGCCGACATGATGCTGGTGAAGATCGAAGGAAGGCCGCCGGCGAGCGTATCCTTTTTCGAGGGGCGGCCCCTGATTGTGCGCGAATACAAGATGATCGATGGCTTCGCGCTCGCTCTGCACAGCCACGCGGCTTCCGGCAACTTTCTTTTCGGGCAGAGTACCGTCGACATCGAGTATCGCGATTATCACTTGATCACAACGACAGGTTCGTCGGGCACGACACCGGCGCCCCAGTGATTCGGTTCGGCGGATGTTAGGCCGGGTATCCGCCCAGCCAACCCGGGTCGTCGAAGGTGCTGAACTCACCATAGATGTACGGGTCCTCGAAATAGCCGTCGCCCAGCGTGTTATCGCACGAGCCGTCATCCCAAGAGCCGTCGTCGGGGAAGCTTCCGAAATCGTCCGAGCCGAAGATGTCCCACGAGTTGTCGTCCGGCCACGTGTCGCCGGCATTGCCGATTGCCTCATCCAGTCCTATACCGGCATGGCTTCCGGGCGGCACCAGTATGCCGGAAGTTCGTTTGTCCGCCGGGCGTTCCTTTTTCGGACGGATGCCGACGTGCTTGTGCTTTGATTTTGCTGTCGCGATCGCAATCAGTGCCACGGCGCGCTCAGCGTCGGGCACCACCTTTCGGAGTGCTGTGTTTGTTGTCATGCGCCGATTGAATCACCACCCGATGCCGGAGCCCATCAAGGCCAAGCACCGTGCCAAGTGCATAATTCAACAAAATAATTGCATAATCTTGTGACCGCCGGTCCCGGGGGTTAGCCGAATATCTGGGACACGTCGGCAGCGCGCATGGATGGCCCGGAAAGAAAAGAATACCGATCGCCCCAAGGCTCTTTCGTTGCCAAGTCCAGTCCCGTGGCGCGGAGCGACTCGGCAGTGGTGAGGGAAGGGGAGTATAAGCGCCACGGCTTATCATTCCGGAGACTATTCGGATCTGCGGCGCGCGTCACGCGGAGCGCATCCAGCAGTGTTTTGCCGCCGGGCGCATAAACGGCAAATCCCTCGCCAGCAAGCGCTGCTACATCGAGGCCGAGATGGCCGCATAGCAGAGCTTTTAGCGGCACATCGTCCTGATCGGTTTGCCTGGATTTTTCTATGAGGGACTGCACTTCGGGATCAACGATTCCGCCGCCGGCGATCATAAGCTTGCCGGAAACCCACGCCTCGGGCGGACACGCTTTGCCGGCAATGTTGAATCGGATGAACGGATTTATTTCCGCGGGATAGATGCGGCAGACCAGAGGTCTTCTTTCATATATCCTGCATTTCAAGTCTTCGCCTAGATTTTTACAGGGACCGGAGACGACAGCGACAAAAAGCGTCGTGACGCGGACCCGTGACGAACCACACCTGACAGGGAAAGAGCGTCTCTCGCGATGAGCCGCGCGCAAATCTTCTTTTGGCGGTTCGCCAGGCCAAGGGTCCGCCTCGCAGTATATATCCACTTTGCCGCCTTCTTCGAGCCAGGAAATGGCCTCGTCCCAGGTCAGAGGGATGCTGTGGTTATGACAACAGCGGCCACACATCGTGCAGGAGAACTTTATGTCTGGCATCGGGCAATCTGCTGATAGGAGCTCCACAACACTGATCGCCAGTCTCTACGAAATTCTTGAGAGTACTTATGTGTCGTGAGCGCGGCTCAGGTCACTCATCGCGCAAAGCGAGCATGGGCTCAACTCGGGAAGCGCGCAGCGCAGGAAAGATGCTGGCCGCCATCGCAATCAACGCCAATGCCGCAATCGCGCCGACGATGGTTGCCGGATCGGTTGGCTGTAAGCCGTATAGCAAAGACGTGGCGGTTCTTGCAGTCGCAGCCGCCAGCAGGGTACCTATTACTAATCCGGCAGCCAACAGGAGCGTGGCTTCTTTTATTACCAGGCTCACGATCTCTGCACGGTTCGCTCCCAGCGCGATCCTGATGCCGATCTCGCTTCGCCGGCGGGCAACCATGTAAGAGATAACTCCATAGAGGCCCACCGTAGCGAGAGCGGCCGCCAGAAAACCAAAAAAGCCGGAGAGCGTGGCCATCAACCTCTCCCGCAGAAGCGACTCCTTCACTTGAGTTTCGAAAGCCTGAAATTCGAAGGAGATTCCGGCGTTCCGCCCGAGGATGGTTCGCTTCAGCGCGGGCATCAAGGATCCTAGCGGAATACCGGAACGGACCAGAAGACTTATCCCCGGCCGCGGCTCCTTCTCCTGATTCTGGGCCACGAATACAAGCGGCTGGAATTCATCGCGCAGGCTTTGATATTTCGAGTTCTTCACCAGACCCACGATTTGGTAAACATGCTGAGGTTCATTTGGGCCCGTCAGCAAGCGGATCTGCCTGCCGATCGGGTTGGTCTTGCCGAGGAACTTCTCAGAAAACCTTTCGTTCACGATAGCGACTTCCGGAGAGGAAGCCGTATCATGCTCGTCGAAATCGCGGCCCGCGAGAAAGGGCGTGTTCATCGTGCGAAAATAGCCTGCGCTTACGCGATCGAACCACGGAAGCACGTGTTTTTTTGTGGTTATCCCTGAGATCTCGACCGTTTCATTCCAGCCGTTACCACTGACCGGCACAATATTGGCGCTGGCAGCCTGCTCCACACCAGCGGTGTTACGCACGTCTGTCAAGAGCTCCCGGTACAGGATGGCTCTCCCGGGTGCGGAGAAGGGCACGCGGGAAGCGTCGATCCCAACGATCAGTAATCCGCTCTGACGGAATCCCGCATCGACGGTTAGCAGATTGCGAAGGCTGCGAACGAAGAGCAATGCGCCGATCAGCAGAACAAGCGAAAGCGCAACCTGGCTGATGACCAGCACGCGACGGAGCCCGAACCGCTGCCTGTCTGCGGTGAGACCGCGCCCGGCGGCTTTCATGGCCGAAGCGGGAGCCGTTCGCGTAGCCCGTAGAGCGGGCGTGAGGCCGAATAGTATGCACGTGAGAATAGCTAAGCCAGCGGTGAAGGCGAGAACACGCCAGTCGAGTGTGAGATCCATGAAAACTGGATTCTCCGGCGTGCTGAGGAAAGAGATCAGGTACTGGGTCAAGAACTGCGCCAGAAACGCGCCGGCGGCTGCGCCTGTGAGCGTAAGGGCGAGGCTCTCAATCAATAGTTGACGGATCAGGCGCGCGCGATTCGCGCCGATGGCCAGCCGAACCGCCATCTCACGCTCTCTCGTGCTGGCCCGGGCGAGCAT
>JAVKSW010000238.1:0-4847 GCA_039583505.1 Bryobacteraceae bacterium
GGCGCTACCTGGACAGACTTGAATGAGAAGACGGCTAAAGGTCTGCCCTCCAAACCATGGGGTCGCGTCGCGGTTGCTGTTGCCCCCTCAAAACCGAATGTGGTTTACGCGTTGATCGAATCGACCCGCAGCGCGCTGTTTCGTTCTGACGACGCGGGTAAGACCTGGCAGGAGCGCGACCGAAGCCAGATGATGGTGTGGCGCCCGTTTTACTTCGGGAATTTGATCGTCGATCCGAATGACGAAAACAAAGTGTATAAGCCCGGCGGGGCTCTGATTATGAGTACCGACGGCGGCAACAGTTTCAGCAATATTCAGGGTGGTGGACATGGAGATTACCACGACGTTTGGGTCGATCCCGGCAATTCAAACTACGTGATCGCGGGCGACGATGGCGGCATCTGGTATTCCCAGGACGGAGGCAATAAATGGTGGAAAGACGCGAACCTCCCGATCGGGCAGTTCTATCACGTAAGCGTGGACGACGCCGATCCCTATCACGTTTTTGGCGGATTGCAGGACAACAGCGTGTGGATCGGCGACTCCGCCTATCCGGGCGGCATATCGGACAGCCGCTGGGAGAATCTGTACGGCGGCGATGGCTTCTTCGCCTTTGCGGACCCGACCGACGCGGCCTACGTCTATGTTGAGGCGCAGGGCGGCGAAGTTGCACGCGTAAACCGATTCACCCACGAGATTCGCAATATCAAGCCGCAGCCGAAATACGACGAACCCAAACTGCGCTTTAACTGGAACACACCTATGGAAAGGAGTCCCACTGATAAGGGTGTGATCTATATCGGAGCGCAATACCTGTTTCGCTCGCGCGACCACGGGCAGACCTGGGATCGTATCTCGCCCGACCTGACTACCAACGATCCGAACAAGCAGAAGCAGGAAGAATCCGGCGGTGTAACGGTCGATAATTCCGTCGCCGAAATGCACACCACCATCTACTCGATTAGCGAGTCGCCGCGAAACGCGCAGACCATCTGGGTAGGCACCGATGACGGCAATCTGCAGATTACGCGAGATGGTGGAAAGAACTGGACCAATGTCGTCGGCAACGTGCCGGGCCTGCCGAAGTTTTCCTGGGTTTCCTGGGTGCAGGCCAGCCGCTTTGACGAGGGAACCGCTTTCGCCTCTTTCGATCGTCACTCCTTCGGAGACATGGACCCGTACGTCTTCAAAACCACCGATTTCGGGAAAACGTGGACGCCCATTGTGACGAAAGAATCCGGGGTACGCGGCTTTGCACACGTTATTAAGGAAGACACCGTTTCGCCGCACCTGCTCTTCCTGGGTACTGAATTCGGGCTGTGGATCTCCATCGATGACGGAAGCCAGTGGGCGCAATACAAGGGAAACGAGTTCCCGAACGTGCCGGTCCGCGATCTGGCCATTCAACCGCGCGACTCAGACCTGGTGATCGCGACGCATGGACGTGGCATATGGATCGTCGATGACATCACGGCGTTGCGCGAATTGACTCCGGACATTATGGCCAAGGATGCTGTTTTTCTGGCAAGCCGGCCTGAGCAGCAGCGGTTGAATGCGCAGGGCGGTTGGGCGGAAGGCGATGCCACCTTCTTTGGACCGAATCCGCCGGACGCCGCCTTGATCACCTACTACCAGAAGAAGCGCCACATCTTTGGCAGGATGAAGATCGAAGTTTTCGATCAGCAGGGCAAGTTAGTAGATACTCTTCCAGCCAATAGCCGCCGTGGGCTGACGCGCCTGGAATGGTCGATGCGGCTCAAACCTCCCAGGGTGCCAACGGCTGCAAGTATCGCCGGCGAGGCTACGATTGGCCTGCGAGTGCTGCCCGGAACCTACACAGTGAAAATGACCCGCGGAAAAGAGACTTACACAACTCAACTTGTTTTGACACTTGACCGCCGCGCCACGTACAGCGTCGACGATCGCAAGATGGAATACGACGCAGTAGAACGGCTGTACAAACTGTTCCGCGACATGAGCTTCGATGTGGACCAGATCAACGGAGTGCACCAGGCGCTGCTCCAGCGTGCGGGACAGTTGAAATCCGGCGATCCGCTGCAGGCCCATTTGCGCGAACTGGCTGACAAGGATGAGGCCATCCGCAAGAAGATCGTCGCGACTACTGAGGGCGGCGCGATCACCGGCGAGGAGCGAATACGTGAAAAAACGTCGCAAATCTATGGGGCGCTCGTTTTCTACGAAGGACGGCCCGCCGATTATTACATCGCGCGCATCGATTCCCTGAGCCGGGAGCTCGACGACGTTGTTCATGAATTTGACGCCTTCGCCGCGAAAGACATTCGGGATCTGAATGCCTCACTTTCTAAGAAGCGGCTTCAGCCGATTACCCCTCTAACGCGCGCGAACTGGGACAACGCAAATGGAGAGTCCGAAGGCAGCTCAAGCGGAACCGGTCACGCTCTCGCGGGTTTGAGGTTCGCGGGACGGTAAGACCTTCTACTTCTGATCGCGGCTGTCCAGCACCGAACGGGCGTAATAGTTAACGACCTTGGCTTCGCTGCGCGCCACTTCATAGAATGCCGCTCGGAGGACCTGCTCTTTTCCCCCGAAAAGGTTCTGCCGGATCTCTTCCTGCACCCGCGGATCGCTCAACTGCCGCTGTCCGGCAGGCTCCTTCGAGATCAGCTTGATAATCCGGTAGCCTTCCGGAGTATGAATCGCCGGCGAGACCTGGCCGGGTGTCATGTTCAGTATAAATTTTCGAAGCTCCGGACTCGCTTTGTCCAGCGTTGATTCCGGCAAAAAACCGACATCGCCGCCATTGGCGGAAAACTGGTCCTCTGAGTAGGCCTGCGCTAGCGACCCAAAATCCTCTCCCTGCCGGATTCGAAGTTCAAGCATTTGCATTTTACTTCGAGCCTGCTGATCGTTCTGCGCCTTATCGTTCCTTAGATTCGTGACGGTCGGATCGGGGGTGGATGTCACAAGAATCTGCGCCAGGTGAATTCTGTTCTCCGGCAGATTAAAAGACGCCTTATTGGCGTTATAAAACGCCGAAACGTCTGCGTCGGAGATCGAGATATGCGATCCGATCTCCTTGTTGAATAACTTTTGTACGCTCAGTTCGCGGCGGATCTGCGCCTTCAAGTCAGCCACGCTCATCTTGCGCTGCTGCAGCAGCTTTTGAAACTCTTCCTGTGTATAGGGCGCCTTCAGCTCGTTAAACTTCGCGTCCACATCCGCGTCTGACGCGAGCAGCGCCTCCTTCTCGGCACGCTGCAACATGATCTCGTTGTCGATCAACGTGCGGAGTACCTCCAGCCGTACGCTCGTGGTTTGGTCCGTATTCGGTTTCTGCGGCGCGTTTGGGAACTGGGCGGCGATTGTGCGATTCAATTCGGCGTAGGTAATGGGCCGGCCGTTTACCGTAGCCGCTACATCCGCCGAGACTGGCTTATTGCAACTTGCAAGAAAGCCCAGCGCACCGCAACACATCAGGCCGATTGCGCATCGGCCGGGGCGGTTCATACTCCTAGCCGTCACTGATTATGCTTTCGCTTTCTTGATCTCTTCCACCAGCGCGGGCACGATCTCAAATAAGTCACCGACTACTCCGTAATCGGCTGTCTCGAAAATGGGCGCGTTCTCGTCCTTATTGATCGCCACTACGGTCTTGGAACCTTTCATTCCCACTAAATGCTGAATTGCACCGGAAATGCCGACCGCGAAATAGACCTTCGGCGATACGGTTTGTCCGGAACTGCCCACCTGCCGTTCCATTGGCAGCCAGCCGTTATCGCATATCGGCCGGGACGCTGCCAACTCCGCGCCCAAAGCCTCAGCCAAAGCTTCGACCACCGGCAAATTGTCCTTTTCTTTGATCCCGCGCCCTACCGACACGATGATGTCAGCCGCACCCAGGTCCACTGAGCGTTGCGCTTCCCGGAACGGAGCTTCCGGCTTACTTCGAATCTGAGACGCCTCTAAAATCAGAGCGAAATTCTCAACGGCAGCCTTTGCTCCCGCGGGTTCGGCAGTGCGAAACGCACCCGCTTGGATCGAGACGAGTTGAGGATCGCTCGACGGGCGCACGTCGGCATTCAGCTTGCCCTGAAACAGTTGACGCACGAACACCGCAGCCCCGTTCTCAACCTTTACAGCCACTACGTCGCTTACAAGAGCTTTCCCGAAGCGAGTGGCCAGCTTAGGAACGAAATCGCGCACTTGATACGTGTGTGGAAAAACGATCAGCTTCGGCTGTGTCGCTTTGATCAACTGCTCGAGCGCAGCCGTATATCCATCGGGAGTGTAGTCGCGCAGCAAAGTATCGTCTAATGCGTAGACTTTCGAAACCTTGTGTCCGGCGGCTTCGTTTGCGAGTTCTTCAATGCCCGCTCCCAGGACGGCGGCTTGCACAGGAAGATTCTGCGATTCCGCGATGGTTTGCCCTGCGCGCAGAGCTTCGAATGACATGCGGTTCCATTTGCCGCTCCGCTGTTCCAGCACAACCAGGACGCTCATATCACCCGCGCCTCAAACTTCAATTTTTCGACAAGCTCTCGAGCCACCTTCGGCGGTTCGCCGGAAAGGATCTGCGTCCGCTTGTTGCGCTCTGGCAAGTACACTCGATCCACATTTGTCGCCGGTGCCAGATCCGCGCTCAAGTCCGACGCGGCAATCGTTTTCACTTCTTTCGTTTTTGCCTTTTTAATGCCCATCAACGTGGCGTACCGCAGCTTCTTGATGCCCGATTGGATGGTCAGAACAACCGGCATCGGCAAGACGACATTCTGAAACCAGCCCTCTTCGAGCTCGCGCTTGACGCGCACCGTGCTTCCTTGCGGCTCCACTTTCATGACTATGGTCGCGTGAGCGAAGCCCAGTAG
>JAVKSW010000239.1:0-4837 GCA_039583505.1 Bryobacteraceae bacterium
GATAAAGCGAGATGTGGCCTGGCGCATGGCCCGGGGTGTGCAGATAGCGCCAATTCGGCAGCGTGGGAACCGAGCCATCCGCCGGAAGAGCTTGCACACGGCCACTGAGATCGGCAGAGGTACGCGGGTAAAGCGGCGACATGACGGCCATGAGACCGCCTCCGACGCTGGCATCCGGCGGCGGGTATTTCGTGTGCCCGGTGAGATACGCTAACTCGTCCGTGTGGGCGTAGACCGGCACATTCCAGTCCTCGAGGAGATCCTTCACGGCGCCCACGTGATCGAAATGACCGTGCGTCAGAATGATGGCCTGCGGTTTCGTGCCCTTTCCGAAGTGGCTCTCCGCCCAGTGCTTGATCTTGCTTGCGGAGAGGTAAAGGCCAGTGTCGATCAGCGTCCAGCCGCCGGCTGGAGTTCCAAGCGCGAATACATTCACGAATAGAATGCGCAGGCCTTTTACACCGGGAGCGATGTCGTCTAGCGGCACGATTTCGTAGAAGGGAAGCGGTATGGCGTCCATAGACTCTCCTTTGCGGCCGGCTTCGCCCGTCAGCCGTATGTATGAAATAGACGCGTCTGGGGAACAAACTAGATCGGCTGGCGTTAGCGGATTTGGCCGCTCCAGCGCAGGCCGACACGCCACAGACGGGGTTCACCGGTGTTCGGGAAGGGCGTAAGGGCGACCAGGTATGTGCGATCCAGTAAGTTCTCGATCGCCGCGACCGCCGAAAGGCTCTTGGTCAAATGCTGCTGTGCGCTGAACTGCAAGGCGGCGTAGCCCGGGAGCTTGAATTGGTTCAGATCGTCGTCGAACTCCAGACCGAACGCGCGGATGCCGGCGGAGATCAGGGTCGACTTCAAGCTGTACGTGAGCTGAGCCGTCCCCTGTTGCTTAGGGACTTCGGGAAGGCGCTGGCCACTCGCCAGACGGGCATCCGCGAACAGGTAACCGGCCTCGCCGATCCATTGATGCCAGTGGTGAACCAGGTCCACTTCCATTCCCCGCGAGAGCGCGGTCGGAAAGTTTTCACGCCTGCGGAGAATGAGCGTAGGAGACGTCGAGAGTGTTGCGTTATCGATCAGATTTTCGAGATTGTTGTGGAAGAGGGTGAAAGAGACGCGGCTCGTTTCACTGGTCCAGTCGACTCCCGTCTCGACACCGGTTAGACCTTCTGGGAGCAGCGCTGGATTTGCGAATGTCAGGGCATTGCCGACGCGAAATTGGCGATAGAGTTCGTTGAGCGTTGGAGCACGGAAGCTGCGATACGCGGAGGCGCGAAAGCGAAACTGCTTCGCGCCCACAGCAACACCGCCGTTGGGGCTGACGAAGGTTTCGCCGTGCTCGCCGGTGAATTGATGACGAATGCCCGCGAAGAAGCGCACCGGCCCTATGTTCAAATCCGCCTGTCCGAACACGCCGTGTTCAAGCAGCGCGCCGCCGCTCGGCGTCAGTGTGCGCGTGAAATAGGAATAATCAAAGCTGGTGCCGTGAATGTCGTCTGCGTCGGCTCCGGTAATTGTGTTCCACTTGAACCTCCGGTTGTTCCCGTGATGCTGCCAGTACGCGGCGCCGCCGATGTCTTCAGCGGGAACGGTCTGGCGAGCCGTTAAGGTTTCGGAGTTCCGATCCAGGGACACGCTCGAATAGGTGCTGTGATATTGCTCTTGCGTATGGAACCCGAGTACCGAGACTTCGTCATTCGTCCACGAATGGGTATAGTTGCCCCCGATTGTGCCCAGGCCGGTGGAATTGTGTGTCAGGTCCGTGCCATTGTGGCGCTCTTCCGCAAGGATGTCGAGGTGAACAGACAGACGGTCCGTCGCGCCGAGATAGTCAAGGTGCAAATCGCCGGTCGCGAATCGAACATTCGCCTTATCGTCAACGGCGCCGCGTACAGGTTCAGGCGTGATGTAGTAGCCGTCCGTGGTGAACGCGCGTGAGTGAGCGGACAGTCCCCAGCGGCCCCATAGATTCGAGTAAGCGGCAGAGAGATCCTCGGTTCCTTCGTTGCCGGTGAGAAAGTCGGCAAACAGGTGCTCGTGCTCCTCGGCGGGAGAGAACAGAGCAATGGTGCCGCCCATCGCACGATCTCCGAAAACGCTGGTTGAGGCGCCGCGATCGATGTCGACTTCGCTGATGAAATTCGGATCGATGCGATCCCAATAGACCCAGCCTCCGAATGGATCGTCGATGGGAATGCTGTCCCACAGAATCAACGTGCGGCTTGCTCCTGATGAGCCGGTACCGCGAAGAGAGACACCTTGGGTGGTCGGATTGGCGACCAGACTCGACGACCGGCGAAACAAGCTGAAGCCGGGAACCTGCCGAAGACGATCGTCGAGATTTACGCCGGGCGTTTCTTCGAGCTGTTGCTGATTGAGGACGGTAATGAAGGCCGGCGTCTCGCTGGCGACGGCGGCGTTAATGGTGACCGTGGTTTTCAGTGGGGGAGGAGTCTGTGGCTGCGGAGTCGGTGTCTGTGCAAACGCACCGCAGGCGGAGACCGCGAATAGGGTAAGAAACCGAAAGACAGATCGCATCCGGATGGGGAACAAAGCCTGACGTGGGCTCGTATTCTAAGGTACATGACGACCGCGTATGCGATCGAGACGGCGAATCTGGAGAAGACCTACCGATCGCGCTTTCGCGGACGCGAGATCAGGGCCGTTTCCAATCTGACGCTGCGGGTCCCGGCCGGCGTGAAGTTCGGATTACTTGGCCCGAACGGGGCAGGGAAGACCACCTTCGTCAAGATGCTGCTGGCGGCCGTGAATCCTACCGCGGGATCGGCGGCGTTGTTTGGCAAAGACGCTCGCCATCCCGAATCGCGGCGGCCGGTCGGTTATTTGCCGGAGAATCATCGTTTTCCTACCTACTTCACCGGTCGCGGCATGTTGGACTTCTACGCTGCTCTTTCCGGACTCGCCTCCCGCGAACGGAAACGACGTATTCCGGAAATGCTGGAGCTGGTGGGCCTCAAAGACTGGGGCGACGTTCGCATCAAAAAATATTCCAAAGGCATGCTGCAGCGCCTGGGTCTGGCACAAGCGCTGATCCACCGGCCGCGGCTGCTCATTTTGGATGAGCCGACCGACGGTGTGGACCCGGTAGGCAGGCGCGAAATACGGGACGTGCTGAATCGCCTGATTGGAACCGGAGTAAGTATCTTTATCAATTCGCATCTGCTGAGCGAAGTGGAATCGTTCTGCGAGTACGTCGCGATCTTGAACCATGGGCATTTGGTTTTGGAAGGAAAGATCAGTTCACTGATTGCAGGCCGCGGTTATCGCATGGCCGTGACGCAGATCCCCGAGCAGGCGTTAGCAAGAATTCGAAGGCTGGGGGCGACGGTCGTGTCAAGTACGGAGCCCATTGAGATCCAGGTCGTCACACGTGAAGAGGCGAATGAGGTGATTGATCAGGTGCGCGCGGCGGGCGGATTGATTGAGAGCGTGTCCGCTTCTACCAGCAGCTTGGAAGACGTCTTCATTCGCGCTACGGCGTCGGAGAAAGCTGCATGACAGCGGAGGGGCTGACACGATCGAAGCCGCGCGTTTTCGCCGCGTTGATCAGCGACACGTTTCAGGAGGCGCGGGCGCGCTGGCTCTTCGGCGGCTTGTTCGCATTGTCCACGCTGTTGATCTGCATCTTTCTTTTCGTTTTACAGATCGACCTCGTCCAAGGCGCTATATCGATCCTGGGGATCCAGTCCACAACAAGGACCTTGGATGTCGGAAGGTTCGTCCGGACTTCGTACTCCTTCATCGCCATCTTCCTCTACATCTGGGGCACGCTGCTGGCGATCTTTGCCTCCTCCGGCCTGATTCCGAGTGTGCTCGAGCCGGGCCGCATTTCCCTGCTACTCTCGAAACCCATTACGCGGCCTGAGCTTCTGCTGGGACGATACGCCGGCAACGTGCTGGTCATCGCCGCCAATCACATCTATCTGATTGCCAGTATCTGGATCATCATCGGCGTGAAGACAGGCATCTGGGAGAAGCGCTTCCTGTTTGCGATCCCCGCTAGCCTCGTTATTTTCGCGGTGCTGCTTTGTGTGGTGGTTTTGGTTGGAGTTCTGTCGGAGAGCGCGGCGCTATCCGTCATGGTTTCTGTCGCGCTGATGTTGATCAGCGCCATACTCGCCCAGACTAATTTTATGCTCAGGGTCCTGAATCCCGGCTGGTCTCGACATCTCTGGATGACGCTGTATTGGATCGTTCCGAAGGTGTACGATCTGGCGAACGCGATGAAGCAGATCGTCATTTTGGATCGCCAGGCCGACTGGTGGACTCCCGTCTGGACCTCCGCGGTTTTTGGCGTGGTAATCCTGTCGGGTGCTCTTTACGCTTTCCAGAAACGAGATTTTTGAGTGAGATATTTCCCGGCATTCGCTCTTTTTGTGGCTTCGTTGGTTGTCGTGAGTTGCGGGCGGCGCGCCGCAAGCGGCGTCTCGCCGTATAAGGAATTTGTGCCACTGATCGGCCCGGATACGAAAGTGCTTGCTGGCCTCGACGTAGAAAAGCTCAAGGCTGCGCCACTCTATCGGCGACACCAGAACAGCCTCAATTTTCCGCTGCTAAATGGGTCAGTGGAACGAATCGGATTGGATCCGCGACGCGATCTGTCGGATCTGGTGATTACCTGGGACGGTAAGCAGATTCTAATTATGGCGCGCGGGCAATTTGCTCCCAAGACGATACAGGACAAACTGGTCGGGCTCGGCGCGCAGCCGACGACTTACAAGGGATTTCAACTCCTGACGCTGGATCGCAACGCGGTCTCGTTCCTGGATAAAGGAGTCGCGGTCGGAGGTTCCGTGGATGCACTGCACGAGGC
>JAVKSW010000240.1:0-4823 GCA_039583505.1 Bryobacteraceae bacterium
CCCTCCCGGCCTGTCGCTCAGCCCCCGCTTGCGCGCTCGACGTGGCCGCCGAACTTTGATCGCATCGCGGAAAGCACCTTTTCAGCGAAGGTATGCTCTTTGCGCGACCGGAAGCGCGTAAATAACGCCGATGCCAGCACTTCCACGGCCACCGCTTCCTCGATCGCCGAGTTGATGGTCCAACGGCCTTCCCCTGAATCTTCCACAAAGCCCGTAAAGTTCGACAACGACGGGTTTTCCGCCAGTGCCATCGATGTCAAATCCAATAGCCAGGATCCGATCACGCTGCCGCGGCGCCACAATTCGGCAATTTCTCCCACGTTGAGGTCGAACCGTTCGGTCTCCGGAAGATCCGTCGAATTCTTATGTACAATGACATCGAAACCCTCGGCATAAGCTTGCATAACGCCGTATTCGATTCCGTTGTGCACCATCTTTACGAAGTGCCCCGATCCGGGAGGCCCCGTTCGCAAATATCCTTGCTCCGCCGTGCCGCCCAGTTTGTCGAAACCGGGAGTTCGGGAAATGTCCCCAAGGCCAGGCGCCAGCGTTTTGAAAATCGGCTCCAGCCGCTTGAAAGCATCCGCGTCCGCTCCGATCATCAGGCAGTAACCGCGCTCTACGCCCCAAACGCCGCCGCTCGTGCCCGCGTCCATATAATCGATGCCGCGTTTCTTCAGCTCGCACGCACGCCGGATATCATCCTTGTAGAAACTGTTTCCCCCATCGATAATCGCGTCGCCTTCTTCCATGGCGGCGGCTAGGGTTTGAACTGTACTTTCAGTAGGCTTTCCCGCCGGCACCATCACCCAGACCGCACGAGGCTTCGCGAGCTTGTGAACCAGATCTTCAAGAGAGGTTGCACCATTTACCCCTTCACTCTCCAGTTTTTTTACGTTAGCCGCGTTCAAATCGAAGACAGTGCACTTGTGACCGCCTTTCGTCAATCGCCGCGTCATGTTCGCGCCCATGCGCCCAAGACCCACCAGCCCAAGTTGCATCTTTCTCCTCTCGATAAGCTATGAAATTGGCGGCAGCGTTCGCCGGCAGGGACAGCTTTACCCAATATGAGATTCTGTCGTGCCCCGCAAGTTTCACATCGTGCTTGCTCGCTGCTGTTAGCTTCCGCCGCGGTCTTCCAGCTAGCGTGCAACCGCACGCATCGCGTCACCATAGCGGTTATCCCCAAGGCAAGCGCCGATATTTACTGGCAGAGCGTTCATGCGGGTGCGGTGAAAGGTTCCTGGGAGAACGGCGTGAACGTGGTGTGGGACGGTCCGGCGAGCGAAATTGATATTGCCGGCGAAATGCAAATCGTCGAAACCATGATCAACCGGCAAGTCGATGCCATCGCACTCGCTCCCTCCGACAGTTCCGCCTTAAAAGTTGTGGTGAACCGTGCCGCGAACGCCCATATCCCGGTCGTCATTTACGATTCGGCCATCGACGGCGATCGCTATGTGACATTTGTCGCCACCGACAACTACGCCGGCGGTGTACTCGGCGCCGACCGCATCGGCGAGATTTTGCACGCGACCGGTAGGATCGTCATGATTAAGACCACGCCCGGAGGCGCCTCGACCATGGCCCGGGAAGCCGGCTTCCGTGACGAGCTTAAGAAGAAATTTCCTGCGATTCAGATCGTCGACGAACGTTTCGGAATGGCGAGCATCGCCCAATCCCTTGCCGTGGCTGAAAACATGCTCACCGCCTACCCGGATTTGAGCGGAATTTTCTGTTCCAACGAATCCGGTACCGAAGGAGCCGCGCAAGCATTGAAAGGCCGTTCCAGCAGGATCAAATTGGTGGGCTTCGATTCGAGTCCCATGTTGATCGATCAATTGCGGGCCGGTGTTGTCGATTCCCTCGTCATTCAGGATCCCTTCAAGATGGGTGAAACTGCCGTCGACGTTGCCGTGAAAGCCCTCAAAGGCGAAAAGTCTCCGAAACAGATCTTCCTTCCGCCGCGCCTCATCGACTCCGCAAACATCGACGACCCCAACGTGCGCCTGCAGCTACATCCCGACTTAGAGAAATATCTAAACGCTAAGAGCCCGTCCTAACGCGGTAGTAAGCGGACACTGAATCGCCTGCCTGAGGAGTTGCGCTTTGCCTCAGGAATGTGACCGTTGTTCCGTTCAATTGATAATCGGCGTTCTGTTCCAACAGAGAACCATTCTTGAACAGCTTGAGGCTGGCCGCCGGGTTTGGCGCCGCACTTAACGTGAATGTCTGATTGATGCCATTCACTGCGCCCTGGGGAACCTCATCGTCAATGAACGTTGAGGTCGGCCCTGTCCCCGCCAACCGATAATAGGCAACCAGAACGTCGCCCCATCGGGGAATCTCACCGCTCGTGAACGTAACGTTTCTGCCGGAAAGTGTGTAGTCCACTCCGTTTGTTTGGACCAGCCCATTTCGGAAAAGCATCACGCTCGCCGCCGCCCCCGGATTGCTCGCCAGCGTGAACGATGCGTTACTGCCGTTCACTGTTCCGCCCGGGATTTCGGCGTCCGAGAATGCCGCGTTCGTGGTTCCGGCAGTCAGGCTCGTCACCTCAGTGTTTACATTCGCGAGCGAGTTGCTCATGCTCGTAATCGTGGCCCCGAAAGCATTTACTAATGCGGTGATACTCGTGATCGAGTTGTTCAACGCGCTCAAATAGGAGTTCAGGCCGCTGACTTGCGAGATTGTAATAGGACTCCCGTCATTTCCCGCGCCTCCGCCTGTTCCAGCGTCTGAGGAATTCGTGGTCCGGACCTGAGCTAAGGTCAGCGGTGTGGAACTGGGCGCCACCTGCCACGTCTCCGTCCACGTCACCAAACCGTCGCTGCTGTTGTAAACAGCCTGATAATACGCCGCCGGAGTCACTGTTGTGGACGGCACTAAGAGCACCGACAACGCACCGTTGTAAATGTTGACGGAGGTGTTGTACGGCGCTGGGGAATTGCCGCTCTGTGTTGACGATCCCGTCCAGGTAATGATCACGGTTCCATTGAAGAGCGTGCCGTTTGGAGTGTAGACCGTGTCTTGAATCTGACTCAGCGTCGATTGCGCAAACGCGCACGTCGCGAGAAGTGTCAAACAGAAAGTGAAGATCGATAGCCGCTGGCGGAGTATTTCCATCTTGCCTCGTGGTCAAAGTCGCGTTTATCTTTGCCGCACAAATTGACATGCCCGCGCCCTTGGAGGCGCCCGCGCCCTGCTTTTTGTGTGCTAGCTCGGAGCGACTTCAGTCAACCACGCGCGCTAACGCCGTCAACTGGAAATGCCTGCCGGAGTGCATCCGCTGTTTCCCGGCAAGCTGATGATCGGACTAGCCTTACAGGAAGTTTGGGCAAAGTGGAAAGATGTGTGACCGCCTCGGGGCGACCGTCAACTGCCAGCGAACGCCGTGACTAACTCAGCCGGGAGCCGCTCGATTCAATGCGTTCCGCACCCAAATAAGGCTGCAACGCGGGCGGTATCAGCACGCTGCCATCGCTTTGCTGATAATTCTCCAGAATCGCCACCCAGGTGCGCCCGGCGGCGAGGCCACTGCCATTCAGTGTGTGCACGAATTCGGCTTTCCCCTTGCCGCTTTTCGAGCGGATCTGCGCGCGGCGAGCCTGGAATGCTTCGAAATTCGAGCACGACGATATCTCTTTATACGCGTTCAATCCAGGCAGCCAGACCTCAATGTCGTACGTCTTCGCCGCGCTGAAGCCTGTGTCGCCGGCGCACAACACCATGCGCCGGTAAGGCAACCCGAGTTTCTCGAGAATGCTTTCCGCGTTACGCGTGAGCCGCTCGTGCTCTTCATAACTTTGTTCGGGACGCGTGAACTTCACCAACTCGACCTTTTGAAATTGATGCACCCGGATGATCCCTCGAACATCGCGTCCGTACGACCCCGCTTCACTGCGAAAACACGCCGTGTACGCGCAAAGCGAGATCGGCAGTCTATCCCCGTCCAGCGTTTCGTCGCGGAACAGATTCGTCACCGGGACCTCCGCCGTCGGCGCCAGCCACAGATCGGTTCCCTCACAACGGAACAGATCTTCGGCAAATTTCGGCAAATTACCGGTCCCATAAAGACTCGCCGAGTTCACCAGGAACGGCGGCAAAACCTCCTCATACCCGTGCTCTTTCGTGTGCACATCCAGCATGAAGTTGATCAGCGCCCGCTCCAGTCGCGCCCCCAGGCCCCAATACAGCGCAAAACGCGCGCCCGCCACCTTGGCTGCACGCTCCAGGTCGAGAATCCCCAGTTCGCGTCCCAGATCCCAATGCGCTTTGGGCGGGAACGAAAACTCCCCCGGCGCGCCCCAACGCCGAATCTCCTGATTGTCTCGTTCGTCTTTTCCGGCCGGCACGCTTTCGTGCGGCACGTTGGGAATGCTCGATAAGAACTCGCGAGACTTTCCGTCCAGTTCGGCGACTTGCGCGTCCAACTGCGCCATGCGTTCACCCATCGCCCGCACTTGCTGCTGCCTCTCGCTCGTATCCGCGCCCTGTTTGCGCAGCTTGCCGATTTCAAGAGTCGCCTGGTTGCGCTCCGCTTTTAGCTTTTCACTCTCGGTGACCGTCTCCCGTCGCTGGGCGTCCAGAGCTTCAAATCCATCGACGTCCAGCGTAAAGCCTCGACTCGCCAGGCGTCCCCGGATTTGCTCGAGATTGTTGCGGAAAAAATTGAGGTCGTACATCCGTCCCGAAAGAAGCCCCTGCCGGTGCTTACGAGCGCTGCTCCAGCGGCGTCCACGGCTGGCCCGTGGGTGCTCCCGTGTATTCCGCGCGCGGGCGAATCAGCCGGTTGTTCCTGTATTGCTCGAGAATATGAGCAG
>JAVKSW010000241.1:0-4804 GCA_039583505.1 Bryobacteraceae bacterium
AAGGGAGGAAACTGCCCGCCCGCTGCTTCGATACGCGCTCCCATCGCGACAAGAGGCGTCATAATGCGCCGCATCGGGCGTTTTTGCAGAGAGCTGTCGCCAGTGATTGCGGTAGTGAATGGCTGTGCCGCCAGGATGCCGGACAGCATCCTCATTGTCGAACCCGAGTTTCCCGCGTCCAGGCAATCGCGGGGAGGCTGAAGACCTCGTGTGCCGTTTCCATGAACGGTCAGCACCCGCCGGCCGTCTTGTTCCTCGAATTGGTGGCGAACCCCCAGCGCCTGCATACACCCGAGCGTCGAGTGGCAGTCTGCCCCGGTCGAGTAGTTGTAAATCCGCGAGTCGCCTTCAGCAATCGAGGTGAGCATCGCGTATCTATGAGATATAGATTTATCGCCCGGAACATTCACGATGCCGTGAACAGCACGCGCCGGCGAGACTTGCTCGGTCATCGAATTTCGTATTGTATCGTCGCACGCGTCCTCTACCCCGGCTGCGGTTTGTGATACAACCTGGAGACATCATGATCAATCGTCGCGAATGGATGCGGGCGTCGACTGCCGGAGCTGCAGCGGCAGCATCCGCCGCTGCATTTGCTCCGGCTGCTGGCAGCAAGCCGGTCGTCATCTCTAGCGCGAACGGGTTGGCCGCCTGCGCGAAGGCGATGGAGATGTTGAAGAACGGTGCCGACACCCTCGATGCCGTGATCGCCGGCGTGAATATCGTGGAGCTCGACCCCAACGACACAAGTGTCGGCTATGGCGGTCTACCGAACGAGGAGGGCGTGGTCGAGCTGGATGCCAGCGTGATGCATGGGCCATCCCGCCGGTGCGGGGCCGTCGCGGCAATCCAGGGCGTTAAGACGCCTTCGAAAGTCGCCAAGCTGGTAATGGATCACACCGCGCACGCGATGCTGGTCGGCCAAGGCGCTTTGAAATTCGCCGAAGCCTATGGTTATCAAAAGGAGGATCTGCTCACGGACAAAGCCCGAACCGCCTGGCTGGTGTGGAAAGAATCATTGCGCACCCCGGAGGGATTCAACAACTGGCGCTCGATGGATCAGAATCTGTCAACCCGTGCCGTGCCCCTCGAGCAACTGAAACGGGCCTTTCCCCAAAGCGATGAAGAAACGCTCGCCTGGGCTTGGCAGATGGCGAATCACCCGACGTACGGCACCATCAATTGTCTCGCGCTGAATGAAAAGGGCGAAATGTCCGGCGTGACGACGACCAGCGGTCTGGCCTGGAAGATTCCGGGACGCGTCGGCGATTCGCCTATCATCGGCGCAGGTCTGTACGTGGATCAGGACGTCGGCGGCGCGGGATCCACCGGCGTCGGTGAAGAAAATATTCGCATCGTCGGCGGACACACCATCGTCGAGAGCATGCGCGGAGGCATGTCGCCGAAGGAGGCGGTGATGGAAGCGCTCAAACGCGTCTCACGCAATTACAACGACGACAAAGCCAGGCTCGATAAACTCGACATTGAATTTTATGCGCTTCGCAAGGACGGGCAGCATGCGGCGGGTTCGCTGTGGGGCAGCCATCGCAGCTACAAAATGTACTCAGTCAACGATAGTGGCGAGAGCCGTCATGAGCCGTGCGTGTTCCTGTACGGCACGTAGTTCGTACCAGACCGAACTAGCTGCGATAACCAAGCTTCTCGCTCTCTTCAAAGCGGGGGTCTGGGCCCGATTCCCGAACCAGGGCAAAAACAAAGACGGCGATCTGAACCGCCAGGAGAATGATCGAGAAGGTCATGCCTATGCTTTCGCACCCGCCCTGCCACTCTTAGCCCCAGCTAAGTAGCTGAAAACACAGGCAAGTCAGATCCGCCACCGCTTCCGCGTTCCAGTCTGGAAAGGCCCGGCAGCCCGATCTGAACTCGCCTTCCGTTTTGAACCGGATCAACTAGCGAACCCGACGCTTCTTCCCCCGGTTACACTACAAATGAATGACTCTGGAAGAACTGGAAAGAGAGTACGTTGCGCTCCGGCAGCAAGGTGAAGCTGTACGGAGCTATCTTTGACGCACCCGGTAAGCAACAGGAATTAACACAGCTGGAATCGGAAATCGGCGATCCCGATTTCTGGAATCATCCTGAAAAGAGCCAGCGCATGATGCAGCAGCGCAAGCGGCTCGAAGAGGCGATCCAGCAATCGCACGTGGTCGCCGTCACCACCTCCGACATCGATACGCTGTTCGAACTTGCCCGGGAAGGCGAGAACGTGAACGGCGATCTCGAGCGCGAGATGAAGGCGCTTGAGAAAAATTTAGAAGAGCTTGAAACCCGCATGCTGCTCTCCGGCGGGAATGATGCGCGCGACGCTATTATCACGATTCATCCCGGCGCCGGCGGGACCGAAAGCCAGGATTGGGCTGAAATGCTTTTGCGCATGTATTTGCGCTGGGCGGAGCGGCACAAATTCGAAGCGGTGGTCACGGATCGGCTGGAAGGAGAAGGCGCCGGCATCAAATCGGTCACCTTCGAAATCAACGGCGAGAACATCTACGGCCAATTGCAATCGGAAGTGGGCGTGCACCGTCTGGTCCGCATTTCGCCATTCGACGCCAACGCGCGGCGGCACACCTCGTTCGCATCTGTGTTCGTGTATCCGCAGATCGATGACGACATCAAGATCGACATAAAGCCGGACGAATTGAAAGTGGATGTGTTCCGCGCCAGTGGCGCCGGCGGTCAGCATGTGAACCGCACGGAATCGGCCGTGCGCTTCACGCACCTGCCGACGGGGCTTGTGGTGCAATGTCAAAACGAGCGATCGCAGCACAAGAATCGCGCCAGCGCGCTCAAGCAACTCCGCGCCAAGCTCTACGAATATGAGCTCGAGAAGAAACGCGCCGCCGATCAGAAGCTGGAAGACACCAAACTCGAGATCAACTTCGGCAGCCAGATTCGCAGTTACGTGCTGGCGCCCTACCGCCTGATCAAGGACCACCGCACAAAGCTCTCCATCGGCGATGTGGATCGCGTGTTGGATGGCGATATCGACCCGTTGATTCATGCCTACCTGGTCTGGCGCAAGACCGGCAAGATCTCCGGCGACTCCAAAGAAGACCTGCCGGAGTAATGACGCCGAGCAAAGAAGAATTGAGGCGAGCCTCTGAACTGATCCGCGGCGGAGGTCTGGTCGCGTTTCCGACTGAGACCGTCTACGGACTAGGCGCGAACGCTCTGGATGCGAAGGCCGTCGCCCGAATTTATGAGGTGAAGCAGCGCCCCTGGGCCAGCCCGCTCATCGTGCACGTGAGCGACGAAAACATGGCGCGCTCTGTCACGGCGGAGTGGCCACGGCTCGCTGAGACTCTGGCTGCGCGATTTTGGCCTGGCCCGCTCACCATCGTCGTCAGGAAGGCGGATGTTGTTCCCGACCTGGTAACGGCAGGCCTGGACACGGTCGGTGTTCGCATGCCCTCCCATCCGGTGGCGCTCGATCTCATCCGCGGCGCCGGCGTGCCCATCGCGGCGCCCAGCGCCAATCGCTTCAGCGAAATCTCTCCCACGACGGCCGCGCATGTGCGTGCCAGCCTCGGTCCGGGCGTTGATCTGATTCTCGACGGCGGCCCTACGGAGGTCGGCATCGAATCCACTGTGATTTCACTTCGAAGAGATCCGCCCGCCATTCTTCGCCCGGGGATGATTACGGAAACCCAATTAGAACAGGTGACCGGCGTTGCCTGGGGCCACGAGCTGGAACTGCCGCATTTGCAGGAATCGCCGGGCCAGCATCCGCGCCATTACGCGCCGCGAACGCCGTTTTTTGTGCTCGAGGCGGGCGCGGATCTTCCGAAGGGACGTGGGCGTGTTCTCGATATGCCGGCGGACGCGCCATCGTTCGCCGCAAACCTGTACGCCATGTTGCACGAAGCCGACGCAGAGAGTTGGGATTGGATCGCGATCCGCAAGCCACCCGAAACTGCGGAATGGGCCGGCGTGCTTGACCGCCTGAAACGCGCCAGCGCTCCACGAAATCGCTCGGATCTATTCACAAGTTGAGGGCTGCTAGTTTTGCGGGCGACCGGGCTGACGCGGCTTGCGTCCTATCAGCGAAAGGCCTTCAGGCCCAGGAGGACGGTGTGGCGGATCAGGATTTAAAGGGCAAAGTAGTGGTGATCACCGGCGCGTCCAGCGGATTCGGACGAGGTGCGGCGCTGAAATTTGCACAGGCGGGTGCCGCAGTGGTCCTGGCGGCCCGGCGGGCTGAGCTCTTGACACAACTCGCGAGTGAGTGCGAACGCGCCGGTGGTCCGGCGCTCGCGGTCCCTGCCGATGTCAGCAACGAAGCAGATGTAGAGAAGTTGGCGCAATCGGCGGTCTCGGAATTCGGGCGCATTGACGTCTGGGTGAACAACGCCGGCACTGGCGCACTCGGCCGGTTTGATGACGTGCCGCTCGAGGAGCACGTGCAGGTGATTAACACCGACCTGCTGGGGACGATTTACGGCAGTTACTTCGCCATGCGGCTGTTTCGGCAGCAGGGATCGGGCACGTTGATCAATATTTCTTCGGTCATCGGTAAAGTGTCCTCGCCCTACTTTGCGTCGTATGCGGCCGCGAAACACGGTGTGGTCGGTTTGAGCGCGGCGTTGCGCCAGGAATTGAAACAGGATGAGGCCGACGACCGCATACACGTCTGCACCGTTATGCCAACGTCCATGGACACACCCTTTTTCGAGCATTCGGCGCATTACACCGGGCACGAAGCTGCGCCGATTCCACCGGTGTACGACGCGGACAAGGTGGTCGATGTGATTGTGAAGCTTGCTACCGATCCGGAAGACGAAGT
>JAVKSW010000242.1:0-4794 GCA_039583505.1 Bryobacteraceae bacterium
CCTACAATGAAAGAGGTGCCGTGCGCCGCCGATAGCTATGTGGAATTGCATGCCCGCTCGGCGTTTTCTTTCCTGGAAGGTGCATCACTGCCGGAAGAGCTGGCGTCTCGTTGTGCGGAATTTGGCCAGCGCGCGATGGCTATTACCGACGCGCATGGCGTGTACGGTTCGGCGCGTTTTCATTTGGCTGCAAAGAAGCTTGGCATTCGAGCCCTAATCGGCGTCGAGATCAATTCTTCCGAAAATTGCCGCTACACGCTGCTCGCGGAAAACCGGGACGGGTATCGGAACCTTTGCCGGCTGATCACGCGCACTAAATTTCGCGATAGCGCGGCACGCGACGGTGGTAAGCCGGAAAACCCGTTTGCCACTAACGAAGATTTTGCCGAATATGCCAAGGGTGTGGTTTGTCTGACAGGCGGCGACGAAGGTCCGCTCGCGCCTGTATTTCAGCAAACCGCGGGCCCGGACGCGGAGTGTGAAGCGCGTAAACGATTGGAACGACTGGTTCAAATTTTTGGCGCAAACAACGTTTTTGTGGAACTGCAGCGCCATAATCGCCGTGACCAGGAGGCGCGCACGCAAGCTTTGGTGGAACTGGCGCGAAACATGGGCATCCCGCTGGTTGCCACCAATGGTGTTTCGCACGCGACACCGGACCGCCGTGAATTGCAGGACGTGCTCACGTGCGTTCACTACAAAATAAGCCTCGCGGAGGCCGGAACGCTGCTCAATTTCAATGCCGAGCGGCACCTGAAAACTTCACGGGAAATGCAGCAGCGGTTCGCCGATCTGCCGGATGCATTTGCAAACGCCGGCGAATTGGCGAATCGCCTGAATTTCACGCTTGAGAATCTCGGCTATGAGTTCCCGCGCTATCCGACGCCGCGTGGCGAGACGCAGATGTCTTACCTGCGGCAATTGACGAATGCCGGCGCACGCCATCGTTATGTTCCTTATTACGAAGCAGCCCAGCGGCAAATCGAGCGGGAACTGGCACTCATTGAAAAGCTCGATCTTCCGGGCTATTTTCTGATTGTCTGGGACATTGTCGATTTCTGCCGCAAGAACAACATTCTTGTGCAGGGGCGTGGCTCGGCCGCAAACAGCGCTGTTTGTTATTCGCTGGGAATCACTGCCGTCGATCCCGTCGGCATGGATCTGCTGTTTGAACGCTTCTTATCGGAAGAGCGCGGCGAGATACCGGATATCGATCTCGACCTGCCCAGCGGAGATCAGCGCGAGCGCGCCATCCAATACGTGTATGAACGGTACGGGCAGCTCGGCGCTGCCATGACCGCCAATGTCATTACCTATCGCGGGCGTTCGGCGGTCCGGGATATCGGCAAGGTCCTCGGTTATGACGAGCAGCAAATCGCTCAGCTTGCCAGTCAAATTAACACGTTCGAGTGGCGTGATCCCAAAGATAATCTCGAGCGCCGCTTTCGAGAGCAAGGCTTCGACTTGCGTGATCCTCGCACGCTGAAATTCTTTTCTTTAACCAGCGAACTTCTCGATCTGCCGCGACATCTGGGCCAGCATTCGGGAGGCATGGTCATTTGCCAGGGGCAACTGGATTGTATTGTTCCTTTGGAACCGGCCAGCATGCCGGGACGCGTGGTTGTGCAGTGGGACAAGGACGATTGCGCCGATCTGGGAATCATCAAAGTAGATCTGCTCGGGTTGGGCATGATGGCGGTGCTCGAAGATACCATCCAAATCATCGGCAATACCTACGGCAAGCAAGTGGATCTCGCCCGCTTGCCGCAAGACGATCCCGATGTCTACCAGTGTTTGCAAAAAGCGGACACGATCGGATTGTTCCAGGTGGAGAGCCGGGCACAGATGTCGTGCCTGCCGCGCATGAAACCGGTGACGTTTTATGACATCGTGGTGCAGGTGGCGATCATTCGCCCCGGCCCTATCGTCGGGCAGATGCTGCATCCTTATTTAAAGCGGCGGCAGGGGTTGGAAGAGCCGGTGTGTCTGCATCCGTCACTCGAGCCGGTGTTGAGAAGGACTCTCGGCGTCCCTCTATTTCAGGAGCAGCTTATCCGCATCGCGATGATTGCCGCCGGTTTTAGCGGCGGGCAAGCGGAAGAGCTGCGAAGAGCCTTCGGCTTCAAGCGTTCCGAAAAACGCATGCGCGAAGTAGAAGTAAAACTGCGCGAAGGCATGGAACGGAAAAACATCACCGGAGAGATCCAGGAACGCATTGTGCAGGCGATTACGTCCTTCGCCTTGTACGGTTTTCCGGAATCGCACGCAGCCAGCTTTGCGCTGCTTGCCTATGCCAGCGCTTATCTGAAGTGCCATTATTTGGCGGCCTTCCTCACCGCCATGCTGAACAATCAGCCGATGGGGTTTTATTCACCGGCGACGCTCGTCAAAGATGCGCAAAGGCACGGGCAGCGCTTCCGTCCAGTCGACATTTTGCGCTCGGATTATCAATGCACTGTTGAAACGGACGGACAGGCGATGTATGTACGCCTCGGATTGAATTACGTGCGCGGCCTAAACTCGACGACAGCGAAAAAAATAGAAGCGGAGCGCAAGCAGAAGCCGTTCGCCTCGATGCGCGACTTGGTTCGCCGCGTACCGGAGCTACAGAGAGACGAGATTTCCGCACTCGCCGAATTAGGCGCATTGAATACATTGCCCAAAGAAAAGACGGATCGGCATCGTCGCGGCGCGTTGTGGCAAGCGGAGCTGGCGCTGCAGCCGGTGGGAAAGTTGCTCGAACCGGCTACCGGGGACAGCACGCTTTCGCCGCTCCAGCCGATGACGCCAGAACAACGCACCTATGCCGATTTCGACAACAGCGGGCTCACAATCGGCACGCATCCCATGTCGTACTATCGCGAACGCATGCAACAGATGGGCGTGATGGATGCCGCTACCGCTAAGGCCCAGCGCAATGGACTCGTATTAACTGTCGCTGGATGCGTGATTACGCGCCAGCGCCCGGGAACCGCGAAGGGATTTGTATTTTTAAGCCTGGAAGACGAGACCGGAATCGTAAACATCATTATTCAGCCCGATCTTTTCGATAGAAGACGGCAAGCCTGTACGACGGCGCCGTACGTGCTCGTGAAAGGCGTATTGCAAAGCATCACCGGTGTTATTTCCGTGAAGGCCGGCGACATCGAAGAGTTGAGCTTTCGCGATGCGGCGGTCATGCGCTCGCATGATTTTCACTGAGAAACAGATCCGCCACTTTGACAGCGAATCCCGGCATGAAATCTCCGCCGTCGAGCGTTTGCGTTTCATCAAGTATCGCGGTTGTTCCGTCAATGTAGAAGACATGAACGCGTTTTGCCTTTGGATAGAGAACCCAAACCTGCTTCGCCCCTGTTTGCAAATACTGATCCACCTTGATCTGCAAATCTTCGGCAGAGTCGGACGGCGAAACGACCTCAACCGCCAATTCGGGAGCGCCTTCGAAATAATCGTCTGGATCTGTAGATCGCATTCGATCTGTGGTGATCACGGAGACGTCCGGTTGCCGAACGGTCAATGGATCGCGTGACAGGATATACCCCGCTTCGGCTAAGACGTTTAACGACGTGGAACTCTGCGACGCCCGCTCCAAAGCTTTGATGATCTTGCCAACAACACGGCTGTGTAGTGACTTCGGCGGAGGCATCGTAATCAGTTCTCCCGCACTCAACTCGTGACGCTCTTGCCCATGAGGCAATTTCGAAAACTCCTCCAGCGTCAGCGGCGCCGCTGTGATTACCGCCATACTCCCAGTGTAAATTGAAAGCGACCTTCGAATGAATCGCCGTAAATTTCTTACCACGACCGCTGTTGCCGGTCTTTTTGGCACATCCGCCGTGCCCCGGCCGCAGGAGCCCAAACCAGAGCAACAGCCCACTCCCGCCGACGTACAACAAGCACCCGGTGTAGTCCCACCCACCTTTGTTTTGGAGGAAGCGACCGTGCAGCACCTGCAGCAACAAATGCGCCAGGGAGCGCTCACCTCCGAACGGATCGCGCAGGTTTATCTCGATCGCATCGACGAAATCGACCGCCGGGGACCGTTGCTTCGATCGGTGATTGAAGTCAATCCGGACGCGGTGGCTATCGCGAGAGCGCTCGATGCCGAACGGAAAGCGAAAGGCCCGCGCGGGCCGCTGCACGGCGTTCCGGTACTTCTCAAAGACAATATAGACACCGCCGATAAAATGCAGACCACCGCCGGTTCGTTGGCGCTGGCCGGGACGCCCGCACCGGTAGATTCGTGGATTGCAAATCGCTTACGCGCGGCCGGCGCCGTGATCCTGGGGAAAACGAATCTCAGCGAATGGGCGAACTTCCGCTCTACGCGTTCGACGAGTGGATGGAGCGGCCGAGGCGGTCAGACGAAAAACCCCTACGCCCTCGATCGCAATCCATGCGGCTCCAGTTCCGGATCGGGAGCGGCCATCTCCGCGAATCTTTGCGCACTCGCCGTGGGAACCGAGACCGACGGTTCAATTGTCTGCCCTTCTTCGATGTGCGGCATCGTTGGTATCAAGCCCACATTGGGCCTGATCAGCCGTGCCGGAATTGTCCCGATTGCGCACAGCCAAGATACGGCAGGCCCGATGGCGCGCACGGTTCGAGATGCCGCCATTCTGCTGGGCGCAATGACCGGTGTGGATGCACGCGATCCGGTCACGCAGGCGAGCGCGGGCAAATCGTCTACAGATTACACTCAATTTCTCGATCGAAACGGATTACGCGGCGCGCGCATCGGCGTGGCGCGCCAGTACTTCAACATAGGACCCGCGGTAACGGCTGTGATGGAAG
>JAVKSW010000243.1:0-4792 GCA_039583505.1 Bryobacteraceae bacterium
ATTCCACGAATGTCGATCGCCCCGGCTACACCGAAAGTGAGCGTGCGGTTCGTCCTCGTCTTGAGGAGCTCTTTACGCGCTCCTCGCGGCGCCTCATCATCTCCTGCTTCAGCAGCTCTCTGCATCGTCTGCAGCAGATTCTCGATCTCGCCGACGAGTGCGGCCGCAAAGTGGCTTTTCTCGGGCGCAGCATGCTGAATGTCACCGAGATTGCTCACGGTCTGGGATTACTCTCGATTCCCGACTCTATTCTGGTCAGGCCGCAAGACATCATGCAGAGTGCTCCCGATAAAATTGCGGTCGTCGTTTCGGGCACCCAAGGCGAGCCTATGTCCGCTCTATCGCGCGTAGCCGTCGACAATCACAAGCACCTGTATCTGCAACCGGGAGACACGGTTGTTCTAAGCTCGCGCATCATTCCTGGCAACGAGAAGGCCATCTATCGAATGATGAACCACATCGCACGGCGCGGAGCGGATCTCGTCTATGGCACCATGAGCCCACCGGTGCACGTCTCCGGCCACGCCAGCGAAGAGGAGCTGAAACTCGTCCTCAATCTCGTGCGGCCTCGGTATTTTATCCCCATTCACGGCGAATATCGCCAGCTGTCGCGCCACGCTTCGCTCGCCCAGCATCTTCGTTTCGTCGGATTGGAAGATACCTTTGTGATTGAAACCGGGGATACGGTGGAGATCGATGAGTCCGGTGCGCGCCGTGGTGAAAAGATCACGGTTGGCCGCGTCTGCATCGATTCAGGCTCAATCGACGATGTGGTCGAGGATCTCGTCATCCGCGATCGGCGGCACCTTTCCGAGGACGGTTTTGTGCTGCCCATCATCGCGATCAACAAGAATACCGGCAGAAGTGAAGGTTTGCCCGAAATCGTCAGCCGCGGATTTGTCGCCGGCGATGGTGCCTCTATCTTGCAGGACGCCCGCGGCGTTGTCGCCCGAACGCTAGAAACCTCTACACCGGAGGAGCGCGGCGATTGGGGTGTCATGCAGGAAAAAATCCGCACGGATCTGAAGCGTTTCCTCAGCAAACAGACACAGCGGCGTCCCCTGATCATGCCCGTGATCCTGGAAGTTTGAGCAGGCGAGATGAATCCGCTATACAATGGCTGCGTACTCTTCGTGGAGGGAGTCGCAAATGAAAAAACTGCTTTTCGCGTCCGCTTTAGTTGGATCGCTATGCTCGTTCACAGCTTTCGCGGATGATATTACGGGCTACGTCTCTGAATCCCACTGCGGCGCCAAGCACAACGCGCCGAGCAAGGCCAGCACTGCCTGCATCAACAAGTGCCTGCAAGGTGGATCTGATCCAGTCCTCGTAGTCAACGGCAAGGTCATGCAGTTCGATTCGAGTTCTAAGGACAAAGCCAAAGCCTATGCCGGGGATAACGTCAAGATCGATGGCACGATGAGCGGAGACGTCGTCACCATCAACTCAATCGATAAGGCGCAGTAATAGTCGCAAGAACTAATGTTCAAATTCGAGGTCCAGCTTCCCCGCTGGTCCTCGATACAGGACAGCCAGGTTCTTCAGCTTGTGTTTCCCGTCGAGGGGAAAATAGAGATACCCCTCGACGGGTTGAATGGATTCTTTCTCCGGCAACTGCTTCGCCTCGAGCGCCTGGAGTAGCTTGTCGTTACCTTCGCTCTTCGTGTCCGTCTTTGCGCTAAGCTTGGTCGGCGTCGGGTTGCCGGGCGAAGAGCCTCCGCCGCCGAACCCGCCGAAACTTCCAAAGGTCGCACCTTTTTTACCCTTTTCGCCACTCGTGGTGGTCGTGACGATGATTGCGCCTTTTCCCGCGATTTCAGACGGATCGAATGGCTTTGAGCGTTCGCCATCGTCGTGCGCCAGCAGAATGAAATCGTCTGGGCTGATTTGTATAGGCTTGTCCGTTTTCGGAGTCACCCGCACTTGCAATAGAACGATTCCCTTCCCCGTATCGGCGCCAAGCTTCTGTGCGATCTCGTCCTCGGTCAAGGTGATAGTCGCTACGATATCGAGTTGCTCGTTGCTCGCGCTCGTCTCCGGAGACACAACTTTTTTTGAGGCGAATAAGCTCAATGCAGCCCACAGAAGGATGCCAACAACCACAAACGAACGCATTTGGGACCTGCTTTGAAAATAGCATCTCTCGCCGTCTGAGAAGATAATCTCGTCGGAATCCACACTATGAACGTGGTGAACGCTAAGGAAGCGTTTAGAGGCATTTCTGAAATAGAGGTCAAATCCGCGTTGCCCGGATGGATCTGTCTCCGCATCGCCCCGGAGGTCGAGTTCAAACAGCAGGTCGTCGAATTCTTTCACTCCCAGATGGAGAATCTGTCCCCGGAACTGTGTGACAATCTTTCCACCGCTCTTGACGAACTGTTGGGAAACGCCATTGAACACGGCTGCAAAGTCGAGCCGAAGAGCGCATGCGAGCTTACCTATATACGTACCCCACGGATGATCTTGATTCAAGTAAGAGATGCCGGTCCTGGTTTCGAACTGACTGCGGTGCCTCACGCTGCCGTGAACAATCCACCCGATGATCCTCTCCGGCATATCGACTTCCGATCCAATCTCGGAATGCGGCCGGGCGGCTTTGGCATCATGCTGGTCAAGCAAATAGCCGACGATTTGATTTACAACGAGTCTGGCAACGAAGTCGTGCTAGTGAAATACCTCTGATGGTGTTTCTGTTGCTCGTAGCGGCCGCTTTCGCCGCTGGAGCCATCAATTCAGTCGCGGGTGGAGGTAGCTTTCTCACCTTCCCTTCTCTGGTCTTTGCAGGTGTTCCGGCCGTGATCGCGAACGCGTCGAACACGGTAGCCCTCGTACCCGGTGCGGCGGCAAGCGCAATTTCGTATCGGGGCGACATTCGGCGTTTAGGGGAAGAACGCGTCAAGATCTGGTTTTCCGTGAGCCTGATCGGCGGGGCAACCGGCGCGCTCCTGCTCCTGTTCACCTCCGATAAGGTCTTCCGTCAAATCGCGCCTTGGTTGCTGCTGTGTGCAACCCTGTTATTCGCCTTCGGGACGCAAATCAGCATCGCATTACGTGGGCGCCTTCACGCCAATCAGACTTTGATGCTGGCTCTGCTGCTTCCCATCGCGGTCTACGGCGGCTATTTTGGTGGCGGCATCGGGATCATGATTCTCGCCGCATTCCGTCTATACGGCTTGACGGACATTCACGCCATGAATGGCGTAAAAACAATTTTGAGCGGATCTCTGAATGCGATTGCCTCAGTCATCTTCATAATGGCCCATCAGGTCTACTGGCGTCCTACGCTGGCGATGATGGCCGCTGGAATTGCTGGTGGATACATTGGACCGGTATTGGCGCGACGAATGCGGCCACAAGTAATCCGTAGGATTGTAATCGCGGTTGGCGCTCTAATGACGCTCTATTTTTTTCGGATTGCGCCTAAATAAGGGACGAGCGAAGCGAGTCGCGTAGTGCCCCGCACTTTGTGAAGAAATTACAAAACTGGCCCGATGCGCCAGGGCGCGAACTCGTGATGCCCTAATTCTTCCGCGCGGGTCTTTTCTCCAGAGGCGACACGCAGTAGTCTTTCGAATATTTCGCGTCCAACCTCTGCAACTGATGCTTCGCCATCGGCGATCTTTCCCGCGTTGACATCCATGTTGTCGGCCATCCGCATGTATGTTCTTGAGTTGCTTGCAATCTTCAGGACCGGAATGCTCGGGAACCCGATCGCACTGCCCCGTCCAGTCGTAAAGGCGATGAGATTTACTCCGCCCGCCGCCAAGCCCGTAATCGAAACCGGGTCGTAACCCGGAGTGTTCATGAACACGAACCCCGGCGTCGTGATGCGGCCCGCGTAATCGACTACGTCCTCCAGCGTCGACGTGCCCGCCTTCGCCACGGCGCCCAACGATTTTTCCAGAATGTTTGTCAAACCACCTTCCTTGTTTCCGGGCGAGGGATTGTCGTTGAAGCTTCCCCCAAACTGTCGCAGGTACGTTTTGTATTTATCGACACAGCCTAAAAGCTTGCGCGCTACTTCGGAACTCCGCGCTCTGCGGAGCAAGAGGTGTTCCGCACCAAAAATCTCCGTCGTCTCCGCAAGAACGACGGTTCCGCCTTGCTCCACGATGAGATCGCAGCAGTAGCCGAGAGCGGGATTGGCGGTGATTCCAGAGAAAGAATCGGAGCCGCCGCAATTCAGGCCAAGCGCGATCTTCGCCGCGGATGCTTCCTCGCGCCTCTCCGATGCCGCCCGCTCGATGAACCGTCTGACGTGTTTACGGGCGGCCTCGAGCGCCCCACGCGTACCGCCCGATCCCTGCAGTGTCAAGCCTTCCAGACCTGCTGCAACGGGTGCATCGTCCCGGTCGGCTCGCCCGAGATAATGGTCGATCTGGTTCACCTCGCACCCGAGACCCAGAATCAGCGCTGCCGACACGTTCGGGTGGTCCAATACGCCCTCCAGCGTGCGTTGGAGTTGCTCGGTATCCGGGCCAATCGATTGCGCGCAACCCTCGCCGTGAGGGAATGCCACTATGCCGTCGACGTTAGGCGGAAGGGCCTCCTCGGCAAAGCTATCGGCGATCAATTGCGAGGTGTGAGCCGCGCAGTTGCTTGCGGCTACAACGGCAATATAGTTTCGGGTACCAACCCGCCCGTCTGCGCGGCGGTAACCCAAAAAAGTTGCCGGGCGGTCTGCGCCCATATGCCGCGCCGGGTGCTCCGCCACTCCGATCTCGGCGGAATCAAGCTCTCTGAATCCAAGATTATGTACATGCACGTGGTCCCCAGGCGCAATATTTTGCGT